>NZ_JBIRCY010000020.1:0-114158 GCF_044326205.1 Mesorhizobium sp. IMUNJ 23232 | reverse complement strand
GGTATCGGCCGGGGCCGCGGGCTGCGCCGGAACGGTTTCGGCCTCCGCCTTGCCGCTGTCGCTGCAGGCGGATAGCACCGCGCCGGCGGAGAGCACCGCGAGCGAGGAAAGGACGGTTCTACGCGACAAGGACCGAAGCATGCGAATCACCTGAACTATGTTTGGATGATGATGTTGGAATTCACGAAAAAGCGAGAGTTGGCGCGAAATAAGGCATTGCGCAGCCCAATCCAAGCGGCTTCGCCGGTCGAACCTTCACGAAACCGCGAGTTTGGCGTCAGCGTTGACGCGATCCGCGAACCGAGGCGCCGAGACGTTCCAGTGCTGCGCGTAGGCCCTCGTCCTCGATCGGCCGGACTTTTGCGGCGATGTCCGCCTTTTCCAGCGTCGTCAGAACGCGCGGCACGCGGCGCGGCGGCCTTTCGGTGGCAAGCACCGGCTTCTGGACGATGCGGATGCGGTCGACCGCCTCGAAACCGAGGAAAGAATTGACGCGGCCGATCACCTCGCCGGTCTCGTGCTGGAGATGCAGCGCCGCCAGGCCCTCGCAGGCGACGACCAGTGTCGCTGGACGGAACGGGTCGTCCTCGCCGGCGCGGCGCGGCCATTGCAGTCTTTCCGGCCGCGATTTCGCGGCGATGCGCGGGCCGACGATCTCTTCCCACGATTGGACGAGGCCAGTCGACAGGCCGGCGCGCTTGCGCAGCACCGGGTCAAGGATCGCGGCGGCGAGATCGCTGACGGGTACCGGATTGCCGAACGGCCTTTTCCCTGCCATGTGCGTTCCTTCGACCTGAGCCAGCCCAGAGCCATAACCCGACACGATGGCAACCGCCAGCCGCGCAAAACCCACAGCCAGTTCATCAAGCGCCGGCATCGCAACGCGCCTGCTGGCCTGGTACGATTCGCACCACCGCGACCTGCCGTGGCGGGTTCCACCAGCCGACCTTGCGCGCGGCGTCCGACCCGAACCTTACCATGTCTGGCTGTCCGAGGTCATGCTTCAACAGACGACAGTGGAAGCGGTGAAACCGTATTTCCGCGATTTCCTCATCAAATGGCCAACCGTGAAGGCGCTGGCGGCGGCATCGAACGAGGACGTCATGCGGGCCTGGGCCGGCCTCGGCTATTATTCGCGGGCGCGCAACCTGAAGGCCTGCGCCAATCTCGTCGCCACGCTGCCCGGCGGATTTCCCGACAGCGAGGACGGGCTGCGCGCCCTGCCCGGCATCGGCGCCTATACGGCGGCGGCGATCGCGGCGATCGCCTTTGGACGACCGGTGGCCGTGGTCGACGGTAATGTCGAGCGGGTGACTGCGCGGTTGTTCGACATCCGCACGCCGCTGCCCGACGCAAAGCCCGAAATCAAGGAGCGCGTCGCCGGACTGGTTCCCATCGCCCGGCCGGGCGATTTTGCCCAGGCGATGATGGATCTCGGTGCAACCATCTGCACACCGAAACGGCCACGCTGCATGCTCTGCCCGCTGCGCGAGGACTGCCGTGCGATCCTGACCGGTGACCCCGAACTGCTGCCCCTGAAAGCGCCGAAAGCCGACAAGCCGAAGCGGAGCGGCATCGCCTATGTCGCTATCCGCAGCGACGGTGCGGTGCTGATGCGCACGCGCGCGGAAAAAGGGCTATTGGGCGGCATGACCGAGGTGCCGACCACCGGTTGGAGCGAGGGGCGCGGCGGCAATGGTGGCGATTCGCACCCGCCGCTCGCCGCGGATTGGCGGCGCGCCGGCGCCATCACGCATGTGTTCACGCATTTTGCGCTCGACCTTGAGGTCCGGCGGGCCGAGTTCGGGAGGATCACGGCGCCGCCAGGCCACCGCTGGGTCGCCGCCGCCGAGATTGCCGGCGAGGCTTTGCCCACGGTCATGAAAAAGGCTATCGAGGCCGCCATTCCCGGCGCGACCAAGAAGCTCCGATCCGCAACCTGAGGTTCCCATGAGCGAAGTCCGTCATATCGTTTTCGACATCGGCAAGGTGCTGATCCACTACGACCCGGACCTGGCTTTCAGCCGGCTGATACCGGACCACACGGAGCGCCGATGGTTCTTCGAGAACGTCTGCACCCCGGACTGGAATATCGAGCAGGACCGCGGCCGCAGTTGGGAGGAAGCGGAAGCGCTGCTGATCGCAAAACACCCGGCGCATGAGGACAACATCCGCAATTTCCGCCGCAACTGGCACGAGATGGTGCCGCATGCCTATGACGACAGCGTCGGGATCATGGAAGGGCTGATCGACAGCGGCCATGACGTGACCATGCTTACCAATTTCGCCTCCGACACTTTTGTCGAGGCGCGAAAACGGTTCGATTTCCTTAACCGGCCGCGCGGCGTGACGGTTTCGGGCGATGTGCGCATGATCAAGCCGGAGCGCGGCATCTACCAACATCACGTCGCGACGTTCAGGCTGGAGCCGGCCGCTTCGCTGTTCATCGACGACAGCCAGAAGAATGTGGACGGTGCGATAGCGGCGGGCTGGCAGGCGGTGCTGTTCACGGATGCGGCGACACTGCGCAAGGACCTTGCCGCGCGGGGCATTCAGGCATGAGCGATCCGGTCGACGTGCTGCGGCGCTTCCACGACGCTGTCAACGCCCAGGACTACGAGGTCATCGAAGGCTTTTTCGCCGACGATGCGATCTATGGCTCGGTCAAGGTCGGCGCGCTCGCGGGCAAGGCAGCGATCCTGGCGGCTTTTCGCAAATATTTCGCGGAATACCCTGATCAAGTCGCCCATGACGACAATTTCGAAAAACTCAGCGAGGCGTCGGCCAAATCGAGGTGGCATCTGGAAGCAACCAGCGCAACGACCGGTGAAAGGCTGATCCGCCGGGGCGAAGAGACAATTTTCCTCAACGCGGATGGCAAGATCGAACGCGTGGACGTGCGCGACATCTGAGGACGAGAGGACGAACGGGCGTTGTACTGAACTGTCCGGCGCGGCCCCTCACTGCCCTGCCAGGCATCTCTCCCCGCAAGCGGGGAGAGAAAAGGCTTGTCACGCCCCTGCCCGCTCCATCCCGAGGCGGGCGATGCGGCGCAACTCGTCGATCGCGGTAAGTCCGCCATTGCGCTCATAGTGCCAGAACGTCCAGCCGTTGCAGGCGTCGAGCCCTTGCACCTGCGCGCCGACACGATGGATCGAGCCGACGCGATCGCCGGCCGCCAGCGTTCCGTCAGCGCGGACCTTCGCCACCCACCGCTTGCGCGCGTCGTAGAGGAAGGTGCCGGGACGCACGATGCCGGCGTCGATCAGGCTGACGAAGGCGACACGCGGCTCGGCGCGCTTGCCGGTCATGATCGAAAGATCGACCGACGGCATGGGCACCACGGCGTCGATGCGCTGGCGCGCGGCGTCGATATAGGACTGTTCGCGCTCGATGCCGACGAAATGGCGGCCGAGGCGTTTTGCCACCGCTCCCGTCGTGCCCGAGCCGAAGAACGGGTCGAGGACCACGTCACCCGGCTTAGTGGAGGACAGCATGACGCGGGCCAGCAGCGCCTCGGGCTTCTGCGTCGGATGCAGCTTTTCGCCGTTGTCGTCCTTCAGCCGCTCTGACCCGGTGCAGATCGGGAACAGCCAGTCGGAACGCATCTGAACATCGTCATTGGCCGCCTTCAGCGCGTCGTAGTTGAAGGTGTAGCCTTTTGCGCTGGCGTCGCGGGAAGCCCAGATCATCGTCTCGTGCGCATTCTGGAAACGGCGGCCGCGGAAATTCGGCATCGGATTGGTTTTTCGCCAGACGATGTCGTTGAGGACCCAGAAGCCCAGATCCTGCATGATCGCGCCGACACGAAAAATGTTGTGATAGGAGCCGATCACCCAGATCGTGCCGCTCGGCTTCAGCACGCGGCGGGCGGCGAGCAGCCAGGCGCGGGTGAAGGCGTCGTAGGCGGCAAAATTCTCGAACCGGTCCCAATGGTCGTCCACCGCGTCGACCTTGGACTGGTCGGGCCGGTGGAGGTCGCCGTTGAGCTGGAGATTGTAGGGCGGGTCGGCGAAGATCACGTCGACCGACTTTTCCGGCAGCCTTTCCAGCGCCGCCACGCAGTCGCCCCGGATGATCGTATCCCGCCAGGGCACCTCCTCCTGATGGAAGGAGGGAGCGGCAAAGGACTGCAACGCCTGCATGCTGTTACCCGAATACGCGTGACTTTTTACCCGCCGTTATGGTTACCGTTTCGCGTAAATTTTTAATGAAGCGATCAAAGGACTTATCACGCTTTCTCGCCCGCGATTTGCTCCGCCCGGCCCGCTGGTGTATGAGCCGTGCGCAAGCGGCTTCCGCTTCTTCCTCCCCAAAAACTCCGGACGACATGACCAAGCCAGACCTCGTTATTTTCGACTTCGACGGAACGCTCGTCGATTCCGAGATCATCGCCGCCCGCATCGAGGCGGATTTGCTGACCAAGGCCGGGTTCCCGATCACCGGCGAGGAGATCAGCGAGCGTTACGCCGGCCTGACCTTCAAGGACATCATGCTGCGCATCGAGGAGGAGGCGCATGTGCCGCTGCAGGCCTCGCTGATCGGCGAGGCGGAGGTGCTGGTCGACCGCCGCCTGCGCGCCGACGTGCGGGCGATCGATGGCGCCCGAGGCGCTGTCGCCGGCGTCGAGACGGCCAAGTGCATCTGCTCCAATTCGCGCACGGAGCGGATCCTGTTCATGCTGGAAAAGACCGGGCTGGACAGGTTCTTCGGCAAGGACGACGTGTTCTCGGCGCTCAGCACGCCAAGCGGCAAACCCAAGCCCGCGCCCGACGTCTTTCTCCATGCGGCGAAGCACTACGGCGCCGATCCGGCCAACACCTTTGTCATCGAGGATTCGGTGCATGGCATCCACGCCGCAAAGGCCGCCGGGATGCGGGTCATCGGCTTCACCGGTGCCGCGCATTCCTATCCGGGCCACGCGGACGTGCTGACCGACGCCGGCGCGGAAACCGTCATCCGCCGCTGGGCGGATTTCAAAGGCGTGGTTGCGGCGCTGTCGGAGTGGTCGGAGGTTTGACCGGCCGCTTATTCGGTGTCCGCCGCCTTCTTCTTCGGCGGGCCTTCGTCAAAGCCGGCATAGATGCGGATGTTGCGGACCGTCGGGTCGGGCAGGCTGATGTTCGGGTCGTTGACGACGAACTGCGTGGCGGCCGTGGCGTCGGTGACGGCAACCTGATGCTTCTTCAGTTCGGAATAAACGATGGTCTCGCCCTGCATGACGACCACGCGAACCGGCATGGTGAGGGTGCCCGGCGCACCGGCAGGCCCGGGGACGACCTTGCCGGCGACGGCAACGTCGAGGTTCAGCATGCCGTTGGAGCGTGTGCAACTCCTGGTCACATCGGCGATCGACGCCTGGTAGAGCAGCTTGGCCGGGTCGTCCTGCCCGCCCTTGGCATAGGTGTTGAAATAGGCAGTCCCGTCGCGCAGATTGACCAGCGGGCAATAGCCGCGCAACTCGCTTTCCAAAACCTTCTCCGTCGGCGGCTTCGGCGCGTCCTTGTTGCCGCCTCCAAGCACCGAGCCGCTGTCGCCGGACTGGCAGCCGGCGACGGCAAGCATAAAGCCGGCAAGCATCAGGCCCGGCACGATATGACGGTCAGCCAAACGAAACTCCATAAGCTGCTCTTCCCACCCGCGAAGCAGTTGCTCTATAGCAACCGCGCGTCCGAAATGCGACCGGCAGAGCGGCATTTTGCACAAACCGGCCCGAACCGGGACAGCGGCAGGAGCATGTGAACGATGAGATATGTCAGCACCCGCGGAAACGCGCCGGACCTCGGGTTCTCCGACGCGGTCCTTTCCGGCCTGGCGCGCGACGGCGGCCTCTACGTTCCCGCCGAATGGCCGACGCTGTCGGCAAAAGAAATCCGCTCGCTGCGCGGACGCCCCTATGCCGACATCGCCATCAGGCTGCTGACGCCCTATCTCGGCGGCGAGATCGACGGGCCGACCTTCGAGAAGATCGTGCGCGAAGCCTATGCCACGTTCCGTCACGACGCCGTTTGCCCCCTCGTCCAGACCGGCGGCAACACTTTCGTCCTCGAGCTTTTCCACGGCCCGACGCTGGCCTTCAAGGACGTGGCGATGCAGCTTCTGGCGCGGTTGATGGACCACATCCTCGCCGAGCGCGGCGAGCGCGCAACGATCACCGCTGCGACCTCCGGCGACACCGGCGGCGCGGCAATCGAGGCCTTCGCGGGCCGCGACCGCACCGACATCTTCGTGCTGTTCCCGCACGGCCGCGTCTCGCCGGTGCAGCAGCGACAGATGACCACTTCCAAGGCGACGAACGTCCATGCGCTGTCGATCGAAGGCAATTTCGACGACTGCCAGGGCCTAGTGAAGGACATGTTCAACGACCACCGGTTCCGCGACGGCGTCTCGCTGTCGGGGGTGAACTCGATCAACTGGGCGCGAATCATGGCCCAGATCGTCTATTATTTCACCTCGGCGCTGTCGCTCGGCGCGCCCGACCGGCCGGTCTCCTTCACCGTGCCGACCGGCAATTTCGGCGATATCTTCGCCGGCTACGTCGCCAAGAAGATGGGCCTGCCGATCGACCGGCTGGTGATCGCCACCAACGACAACGACATCCTCGCGCGCACCCTGTCGTCTGGCGAATACCGGACGCGCGGGGTAGTCGCCACCGCTTCGCCGTCGATGGACATCCAGGTGTCTTCGAATTTCGAGCGCCTGCTCTACGAGGCCTGCGGCCGGGACAGTGCGGAGGTCGTGCGCAACATGAACGGGCTAAAACAGTCCGGTGGCTTTTCCATCGGCGCAGGCGCGTTGGCCGCGATCCGCGCGGATTTCAACGCCGGGCGATCTTCGATGGACGAGACGGCGCGGACCATTGCCGGGACATTGAAGTCCGCCGGCTATCTTCTCGACCCGCATACGGCCACCGCCGTCCACGTCGCGTCGAAGCAGGCGACCGACAGCCCGATGATCGTGCTCGGCACGGCGCATCCGGCGAAATTTCCCGACGCGGTCAAGGCGGCATCCGGCGTGATGCCCGCTTTGCCCGACTGGCTCTCCGGACTGATGGAAGCGGAGGAAAAATACACGGTACTTCCCTCCGACCTCAAAATGGTGGAAGATCATGTTAGCCGTCTTGCACGGGCGGCGCGTCAGGGAGTCTGAGCTACATGGATGTTGAGGTGAGCCGTCTGTCGAACGGCCTGACAGTCGCGACCGAAACTCTTCCAAGCATCGAAACCACAGCTTTAGGCATTTGGGTCAAGTCCGGCGCCCGCAACGAGCGAGCCGAGGAACACGGCATGGCGCACCTTCTGGAGCACATGGCGTTCAAGGGCACCGGTGGCCGCAGCGCCTTCCAGATCGCTTCAGAGATCGAGAATGTCGGGGGCGAGATCAACGCGGCGACCAGCGTCGAGACGACGTCCTTCTACGCCCGCGTGCTCGCGGACGACGTGCCGCTGGCCGTCGATATCCTTGCCGACATATTGCAGGATTCGAGCTTCGATCCCGACGAACTGGAGCGCGAGCAGAACGTCATCCTCCAGGAGATCGGCGCCGCCCACGACACACCCGACGACATCGTCTTCGACCATTTCACCGAAACCGCCTACCGCAACCAGACGATCGGCCGCTCGATCCTGGGCACGCCCGAAACGGTGCAGTCCTTCACCTCGCAGCAACTGCGCGGTTTCATGGACCGGCAGTACAACGCTGAGGACATGGTTGTGGTGGCCGCCGGCGACATCAAGCACGACGTTTTCGTGCGCGACGTCGAGAAAAAGCTCGGCGGCTTTCGTCCCAAATCGGAAAGCACCGTGCCCCAGGCGGCGAATTATGTCGGCGGCGATTACCGCGAGGAACGCGACCTGATGGATGCGCAGGTGGTGCTCGGCTTCGAGGGCCGCGCCTATCATGTGCGCGATTTCTACGCCTCGCAGGTCCTGTCGATGATCCTCGGCGGCGGCATGTCGTCGCGCCTGTTCCAGGAAGTGCGCGAGAAACGCGGCCTCTGCTATTCGGTCTATGCGTTCCACTGGGGTTTTTCCGACACCGGCATCTTCGGGATCCATGCCGCCACCGGCTTGAGCGATATCGGCAAGCTGGTGCCGGTCATCATCGAGGAATTGCAGAGGGCCGGCGAACAGATCGAGCAGTCGGAACTCGACCGGGCGCGCGCCCAGTATCGGGCCGGGCTGATCATGTCGGCCGAGAGCGCCGCCAGCCGCGCCTCGCAGATCGCCCGCCAGATCCTCTTGTTCGGCCGGCCGATCGCCAAGGAAGAACTGATGGGCCGGCTGTCGGCGCTGACCGTCGAGCGGCTTACCGACCTTTCCGCCCGCATGTTCTCCACCGTGCCGACGGTGACCGGCGTCGGGCCGGTCGGCACGCTCGCCTCCTACGACCAGATCCGCGACTCGCTTGCCGGCAGCGCTCCCGTGCTGCGGAAGCTCGCGGTTTGATCTGATGCATGATCGCGCTCCCGTTCTTCCGCCGCGACCTGCCGTCGCTGAGAGGTGAACGCGTCGCGCTGAGGATGCCGGTTGCCGGCGACTATCGCGAATGGGCCGCACTGAGAGCAGAGAGCCGCCGGTTCCTCGAACCGTGGGAGCCACGCTGGGCCTCCGATGAACTGGAATGGCCGGCCTGGCGCCAGCGCCTAGCGCGCTACCGCGATGATTTCAATCAGGGTACCGGCGCGGCGTTCTTCATCTTCGAAATCGTTTCGGGCAGGCTGATGGGCGGCATCACCATTGGCAATGTCCGCTATGGCGTCGCCCAGAGCGGGCAGATCGGCTACTGGATCGGCGAGCGTTACGCCGGCCTGGGCTACATGCCGGAGGCGCTTCGCCTCGTCGCCCACTACGCCTTCGATACGCTCAGGTTGCACCGCATGGAGGCAGCCTGTATCCCCGACAACTCGCGCTCCATACGCGTGCTTGAAAAAGCCGGATTCCGGCGCGAGGGACTGCTGCGATCCTATCTCAGGATCAATGGCATCTGGCACGACCACTATCTTTATGCCTTGATCGCGGATGATCCCGGCATGACCACCGCGAAGGACTGATTTTTGCGTTTTTCTCTACGAACAGGTCCCCTGATCGCGCTCATCGCCGCGTTCCTGCTCGGCCTGCCTGCGGTTTCGCCCGGCTATGCGATCGAGCCCATCAAGATCGCGCGCGACGACGTGGCGCTGGACCTTTCGGGCGCGGTGCAGATCTACCGCAACCAGGGTCAGAATTTTCAGGTTTCCACGGCTCCCGGCCCTGACGGCATCGTGCGCCGTATCGAGGTCGAGGCCAACGACGCACGTTCCAGCGGCGACTGGGGCGTGTTCGCGCTTGCCAACACCACCGACCAGCAGATCGACAGGCTCATCGTCGCGCCGCATTTCCGGCTGGTAAATTCCGGCCTGTTCTGGCCCGACTTGGGATCGAGCCGCATCGCCGCGATCACCCCTAGCGAAGGTTTTGCGCTCGACCGCCAGGTGAGCCAGGATGCAGACGTGTTCCAGGTGACGCTCGACCCTGGCGCCGTGGTCACGTTCATCGCTGAGCTGGCCTCGCCGCGCCTGCCGCAGGTCTATCTGTGGGCGCCGGAAGCCTACAAGGACTCCGTCAATTCCTACACGCTCTACCGGGGCATCGTCATCGGCATCGCCGGGCTGCTCGCGCTGTTCCTCACCATCTTGTTCGTGGTCAAGGGAACGTCGATGTTCCCGGCCACGGCAGCGCTGTCCTGGGCGGTGCTCGCCTATATCTGCGTCGACTTCGGCTTCGTGAACGAGGTCATCGACATTGCACCCGGCAACCAGCAAATCTGGAGGGCTGGCACCGAGGTGGCGCTGGCCGCGACCTTTGTCGTCTTCCTGTTCGCCTATCTCAACCTCAACCGCTGGCACGGCCATTTCAGCTATGGAGCGCTGCTGTGGATCGCCGGGCTGTTGCTGATCGCCGGCGTCGCCGTCGTCGATCCGGCGGTCGCGGCGGGAATAGCGCGCGTATCGTTCGCGGCGACTGCCGTGGTCGGCCTCGGCCTGATCATCATGCTTGGCTTCCGCGGTTATGACCGGGCGATCATGCTGGTGCCGAGTTGGGTGATGGTGCTGGCCTGGCTCACCGCCTCATGGATGGCGATCACCGGCGTGCTGAACAACGACATCGTCCAGCCGGCGCTCGGCGGCGGCCTCATCCTCATCATCCTTCTGATCGGCTTCACCGTCATCCAGCACGCCTTCGCGGGCGGGGCGCTGCATCAAGGCCTGTTCAGCGATCTCGAACGCCAGGCGCTGGCGGTGGTCGGCTCAGGTGACATAGTCTGGGACTGGGACGTGCTGCGCGACCGGGTGACGACCCGCCCTGATGTCAGCACCCAGCTCGGCCTGCCACCGAACAGCCTCGGCGGGCCGGCGCGCAACTGGTTGCCGGTGCTGCACGCCGACGATCGCGACAGTTTTCGCACAACGCTGGACGTCGTGCTGGAGCACCGGCGCGGCCGCGTTATCCAGAATTTCCGTCTGCGCGGCGCCGACGGCCACTATCACTGGTTCTCGCTGCGGGCGCGGCCGGTGGTCGGCTCGGACGGCGAGGTGATCCGCTGCGTCGGCACGCTGGTCGACGTCACCGAGCAGAAGAAATCCGAGGAGCGGCTGCTGCACGACGCCGTGCACGACAATCTCACCGGCCTGCCCAACCGCGAATTATTCCTGACCCGCCTCGACGCCATCATCTCGGTCGCCAAGACCGAGCAGGCCGTGCGCCCCACCGTGCTGATCATCGATATCGACCGCTTCAAGCAGGTCAATGACGGGCTGGGGATTTCCGCCGGCGATACGATCCTGCTGACCATCGCCCGCCGCCTCCATCGCCTGATCAAGCCCTCGGACTCGCTTTCGCGGTTTTCCGGCGACCAGTTCGCCTTCATGCTGCTTTCCGAACAGGACCCGGCACGCATCGCCGCCTTCGCCGACGCAATCAAGCAGGCGATCCGCGCGCCTGTGAATTTCGCCAAGCGCGAGATCGTGCTGACTGCCTCTATCGGCCTGGTGAGCTGGACCGCCGCGCAAGGGGCCGCGACCGACATGGTCAAGGACGCCGAACTCGCCATGCAGCAAGCCAAACGCTTCGGCGGTGACCGCATCGAGCCCTTCCGCCCGGCCTTCCGATCCGTCGGCACAGATCGTGTCCAGCTCGAATCCGACCTGCACCGCGCCGTCGAGCGCAAGGAACTGACCTTGGTCTACCAGCCGATCGTGCGGCTTGAGGACCGCTCGGTCGCCGGCTTCGAGGCCCTGCTGCGCTGGGATCACCCGCGCCGGGGCGCCATTCCCCCGTCTGACTTTATTCCGGTCGCGGAAACCAGCGGACTGATCGTCCAACTCGGCCTTTTCGCCATGCAGCGCGCCGCCGAGGATCTGGCGGGCTGGCAGAAGCAGATCGGCGACACGCCGCTGTCGGTCTCGGTCAACCTGTCCAGCCGGCAGCTCTTGCGGCGCGACCTTGTCAGCGACGTGAAGTCGGTAGTGGCGCGCGCCAACATCAAGCCGATCTGCTTCCGTCTTGAACTCACCGAGTCACTGGTGATGGACAATCCCGAGCAGAGCGCGCATGTGCTCAACAAGCTGAAGAAGCTCGGCATCGGCCTGTCGATCGACGACTTCGGCACGGGATATTCGTCGCTTTCCTACCTGACCCGTTTTCCGTTTGACACGATCAAGATCGACAAGAGCTTTCTCGACGATCCCTCGCCGAAGCGCGCCGTGCTCTTGAAATCCATGGTCAACATGGCCCACGAACTCGGCATGTCGGTGGTGGCCGAGGGCATATCGGACGAGCGCGACGCGCTGGAACTCAGGCAGATGGGCTGCGAATATGTGCAGAGCTACATGTTCGGCGCGCCGATCCAGGCCGACGCCGTGCTGAGGATGCTGAAGGAGCAGTACCCCGTCGCTCAGGCGTGACCGGCGACCGGGCTCAGATGCGCCAGATCGATGCCGAGCGAGGCGATGACGCGGTCGTATTTACGGTCCATGTCGGCGTCGAAGAGCAGGTCAGGGAGCGCCGGGCAGGTGAGCCAGCCGTTCTCCTGGATTTCCCGTTCAAGCTGGCCGGCGCCCCAACCGGAATAGCCAAGCGCCATCAGCGCCTTGCTCGGCCCCCTGCCCTTGGAGATGGCGCGCAAGATGTCGATGGTGGCCGTCAGGCAGATGTCCGTCGACACCGGCAGCGAGGATTCCACCTTGTAGTCGCCACTGTGCAGCACGAAGCCACGGCTGCGGTCGACCGGCCCGCCATTGCGCACGACGAAATTGCGCGCGGAATCGGGAAGGCGGATCACTTCCTTCTCGTCCATAATACCGAGCTGGACGAGGAGATCCGGGAACAGCATCTGCTGGGCCTGGTTGATGATCAGCCCCATGGCGCCTTCCTCGCTGTGGGCACAGATATAGATGACCGAACGCGTGAAGCGGTCATCCTTCATGCCAGGCATGGCGATCAGGAAGTGCCCGTCCAGGAACCCCCGCTTGCCCGCGGCGGCTTTGTGCTTGAGAAGGTCCATGCCCGTAAGGTAGCGTTTTTTTTGCCCGCTTGAAAGACGGCTTTGTGCGGCGCGACATCGACAATTCAGATGCTGTCACGCAAATATGACCGGCGCCGGACGGCGCCACGTTGCAAAAGCGGTTTGGCGGCGGCAAACCACGCACATGATTTTCTGGCATATCTCCCTCGCCTCAGCGGCGATCATGGCCGGCCTTGCAGGTGCGGCCTCGGCATCGTCCAGTCCCTGGATCGACGTGCAGGGCGCGCGCGTCCGGTTGGTTACCAGCGGCAATCCTGATAACGACGGCGTGCTGCGCGGGGCGCTCGAAATCAATCTCGTACCGGGGTGGAAGACGTATTGGCGCGATCCAGGCGACGCGGGTGTGCCGCCGATGATCGACGTGACGGCAAGCACGAACATCAAAAGCGCCGACCTGGATTTCCCCGCTCCCGAACGCCACGACGAGGGCGATTTTTCTTGGGCGGGTTACGACCGGCCGGTCAGCCTGCCGGTCAGCTTCAGGTTGGAGGACGCAACCAAGCCTGTGTCGGTCCGGGCAAGCATCTTCCTCGGCGTCTGCGAGACGATCTGCGTGCCGGTGAAGGCCGACATCGCGATCGATCCGGCCGCCGATCCCGACAACCCGGATGATGCGACAACAGTGTCGGCCGCATTGGCCAGTCTCCCCGCGCCGGCAACAGCGGATTTCGGCCTTCGGATCGTGAGGGTCGAAGACGGCAAGCTGATCGTCGAAGCGGTCTCTCCCGACGTCGGCAAGAATGCCGATGTCTTCATCGCCGCGGAAGAAGGGTATTCCTTCGAGGAACCGAAACGATCGCAGAAGGATGGCCGGACCTATTTCACCATGGAGGCGACACGGCCCGACACACATCCGTCATCCGGCGGGCTGCATTACACGCTGGTGACGGACGCGGGCGCGGTGAGTGGCATTCTTCCGTATTTCTGAGCGATCACCTTTCAAACGGCCGGGCGGGCTACGAATGTCGCGGATTGCGGAAAAACCCGAGACCGCGTAATCCGGCGCGGTCTTCCCAGAAACAAGATCGAGGAAACCATGACGATATCCGTTGGCGACAAACTGCCCGAGGCAAGCTTCAAGGTCCTGACCGCGGACGGCGCCAAGACGCTGACCACGTCCGAAGTGTTCTCCGGCAAGAAGGTCGTGCTTTTCGCCGTTCCCGGCGCCTTCACGCCGACCTGCAGCAACAACCACCTGCCGGGCTATCTCGAGAACCATGACGCCATATTGGGGCGCGGTGTCGACGCAATCGCGGTGCTTGCCGTCAACGATCATCATGTCATGGCCGCCTGGGCGCGCTTCACCGGCGCCGAAGGCAAGATCCTGTTCCTGGCGGACGGCAATGGCGATTTCGTCAAGGCGATCGGCCTCGACCTGGATCTCAGCGCCGGCGGCCTCGGCCTGCGCTCCAAGCGTTTTTCGATGATCGTCAATGACGGCAAGGTCGAGGCGCTCAACATCGAGGACGCTCCCGGCCAGGCGGTGACTTCGGGCGCTGCGCGGCTGCTCGAACAGCTCTGAGACCGCGATCCGCCAATCCTGTGCCCATGCGGGTCGCGAGCCTAGCCCAGATACTCTCAATAGAGGACGGAATTGTTCGACTGGCGTTCGACCTTTCTGGCAGCAAGGCCGATTATTTGCTGATCGATCGGCCTCGCGACTCCACTGCCCAGCGCGGCCTCTTCGATGGTCATGATCACTATGTCGAGCTCAAGGGTCAGTTTTTCGGTTGCTATGACGGGTTGGCTGAGTTCAAGGTGATCGCAGAAAATGAAATTGAGCTTGGCTTGTCCTACGAGGTAGCTGGCGTCGGTGCGAAACTTACAGTCGTAACGTCGGCACCGATGTCGAAAGACATCCTGTCTTATTTGAAGCAGTTGAGCCGCTGAAGGATGTCGATCGACAGGCTGTTGATTTATGGGTCCGCAGTGTAAGTCGATACGCTCAATAACTCTGGGTCGAGCGCCGCGGCTTTCGCGGCGCCGGCTTGGTCGGTGAACCTGCCGAGACAGCAGCCGGACGCGGCTTTGCGGGCGCTGAAGCAAGCGCGACCTCTGGCAGGCGCGACGATTTCTTCTTGAACGGTGCCATGCCCATGCGGGCAAGTTCGTCCGCCCGTTCGTTCTCGACATGGCCGGCGTGACCCTTGACCCAGTGCCAGACCACCTTGTGGCGGCGGGTCGCCTCGTCCAGCGCCTGCCACAGTTCGGCATTCTTCACAGGCTGTTTCGAGGCGGTCTTCCAGCCGTTCTTCTTCCAGCCATGGATCCAGCTCGATATGCCGTCGCGGACATAATTGCTGTCCGTGTAAAGATCGACCGTGCATGGCTCCTTGAGGGCATTCAGGCCTTCGATCGCGGCCATCAGCTCCATGCGGTTGTTGGTCGTCTCCGCCTCACCGCCGGACAGTTCCTTCACCGTGCCATTGAAGCGCAGAATCGCACCCCAGCCACCCGGACCGGGATTACCGGAGCACGCGCCATCGGTGAACATCTCGATCTGCTTCACAAGCCGTACTCCGTCGCCGAGCGGATCTGCCGGTGGAAACGCAGTCGGCGGATGAATTCGTGGGGGTCGCGCTTCTGCACCAGCGCGCCGTCGGGGATGGTAAGCCAGTCGTAGAGGCGCGTCAGCATGAAACGCAAGGCCGAGCCCCGCGCCAGCAACGGCAGAGCGTCGACCTCGGCTCCTTCGAGCGGCCGCACGCTTCGGTAGCCAGCCAGCAGCGCCGTACTCTTGGTGATGTTGTAGGATTGGTCCTTCTCGAAGCACCAGGCATTCAGGCAGGTGGCTAGGTCGTAGGCATAAAAATCGTTGCAGGCGAAGTAGAAGTCGATCAGCCCCGACAGTTTCTGGCCGAGGAAGAACACGTTGTCCGGGAAAAGGTCGGCATGGATGACCCCCGACGGCAACTCCTTCGGCCAGTCGCGCGTCAGCTCGAAAAAGTCCTTGTCCACCTCGGCGACCAGCCCCGGCTCAACTTCGTCGGCACGGTCGCGCGCACCGGCCCAGAGTTTCCGCCAGCCGTCGATCTGCAAGGCGTTCGGCCTTGTCAGCGGGAAGTCGGCACCGGCGACATGCAGCGCCGCCAACGCCTTGCCGACCTCGCGGCATTGGGCAACGGTTGGCCGGCGCATCCACATGCCTTCAAGGAACGTGATGAGCGCCGCCGCGCGGCCCGCAACCTCGCAGATGACGGCGCCGTCCCTGCGATGCACCGGCAAGGGGCAGACGATGCCCTTCCTAGCCAGATGGTCCATCAGGCCGAGGAAGAACGGCAGATCATCCCGCTCCACCCGCTTCTCATAGAGCGTCAGGATGTAGGCGCCGGTCGAAGTGTGCAGCAGATAGTTGGAGTTCTCCGAGCCCTCGGCGATCCCTTTGTAGGAAAGGAGTTCACCGACGTCGTAATGCGCGAGGAAGGCCTGGAGTTCTCCTTCCGAAACATCGGTGTAGACGGCCATTCTCTATCTGTTTCCGTTCACGAAGGCCATGTCGGCCGCTGTCAGTTCCACGTCGCGGAGCGCCCGCATAACCGGAAAGTTCTCGAGTTCCGTCGCCGTGATGGCGAGATCGACCGTCACGTCGAAGCGCGCCCGGAAAGCGTCGATGATCTCGTCGACGATGATCTCCGGCGCCGACGCGCCTGCCGACAGGCCGAGCGTCGAGATTTCGCCGATCTCGTCCCACGGAATTTCAGAGGCACGCTGGACAAGAAGCGACATCTTTGCACCGGCGCGCTCGGCCACTTCGACCAGCCGCTTGGAATTGGATGAGTTCGGCGCACCGACGACGAGGAAAAGATCGGAGCCGGGGGCGGCTTCCTTTACCGCTTCCTGGCGATTGGTCGTCGCGTAGCAGATCGATTCGGCCGCCGCCGCATGAAGCTCCGGAAAGCGCTCCTGAAGCGCGCGGATCAGGCCGGCGGTATCCTCGACCGACAGCGTCGTCTGGGTGACAAAGCCCAGCGCCGAAGGGTCAGCAGGCTCCAGGGCTGCCACGTCAGCCTCCGTCTCGATCAGCGTGACGGCGCCCTCCGGCAACTGGCCCATTGTGCCGATGACCTCCGGATGACCGGCATGGCCGATCAGCAGTACATGGCGGCCGAGACGCTGGTGGCGCATGGCCTGCTTGTGGACTTTGGAGACCAGCGGGCAGGTCGCGTCGAGATAGAACAGATTGCGCTCCACCGCGTCCGCAGGCACCGACTTCGGCACACCATGCGCAGAAAAGACGACCGGCGCGTCGCGATGCTCCGCCGGGATCTCATGCAGTTCCTCGATGAACACCGCGCCGAGTTGCTGGAGCCCTTCCACGACGTAGCGGTTGTGCACGATCTCGTGGCGGACATAGACCGGCGCGCCATACTTCTTCAGCGCCAGCACGACGATCTGAATGGCACGATCCACGCCCGCGCAAAAACCGCGCGGCTGGCAGAGCCGGATCGTCAATGGGGGCTTGATGGCGGGTGCGAGCATGGTTGTTTTCCGGCGCCGACTTGAAGGGTCGACCCCTGCCCTGTCAAGGCATCGCGGCGTCGCGTGGCTTGCGGCGGCCATAGAGCCACAGGAAGACGACGCCGACGAGTGCTGCCGCAAGCCCGTACCAGGTAAGCGCATATTGCAGATGGTTGTTGGGCAGGTCGATCATGGTCACGCCGCCGATCGGCAGGCCGCCGGGGTTCGGCGTCGAATCGGCGTCGATGAAGAAGGGAAGCACTGTCGCCCGGCGCGGTAGGCCCGCCGTTGCCGCCATGACGTCCAGATCTTTCCAGTAGAAGATGTTCTTTGCCGGGTCGTTGTCGGGGACCAGATATGACGGCTTTCCATCCAGTGGATTGCGGGACAGACCCTTCACGGTCACCTCACCTTCGATCGCCGAAGCGGGCCGCGTGGCTGGCTCCTTCAACTCATACGGCACGAAACCGCGATTGACGAAAACGAAGCGTCCATAGGGCAGCCTCAGCGGTGTGTAGATGTAGAAGCCGGAGCGCCCTTCGTAGGTCGCGAAGAAGTGCCGCTCGGCGCCGTTGACGAAGGTGCCGCGCACCTCGACCGGCCAGTAATCGACATCGCCGCCCCTCCGGAACTGGGCATCGATCGCATCGACCGAGGACGGCGGAGACGAGACGCGCTGCTGGATGGTGGCGATCAGCCCGTCCTTCCATTGCAGCCGCTGCAATTGCCAACTGCCAAGGGCGACGAGCGCGGCGAAGGCAATCAGCGCCAACACCATCAGCAACCACGGGACCGGCCTGTCGGCACGCTTTGTCTTTGCGGCCATCTTCACTCCGGCCGGTCGAGCCGGCCTTCCGCCGCCTTGTTGCGATATTGCAAGGTGATCAGGACACCCTTGATGAGGCGAAGCGCCGTGAGACATAGGGCGATGGTCAACGGAATCCAAAGGATGAAATGCAGCCAGAGCGGCGGATTGAGCGTGACCTCCATCCACAGCGCCAGGCCGACGACGACGAAGCCGATGATGAGGATGACGAACACCGCCGGCCCGTCGCCGGCATCCGCGAAGGAATAGTCCAGGCGGCAAACGCCGCAGCGCGGCGCGATGGTAAGGAAGCCGGAGAACAGCCGCCCCTCGCCGCAGCGCGGGCAGCGGCCCTTCAGACCAGCGCCGATAGGGTCAACGGGCGGCCAGTGTGCCTTGTCTTCTGACACCTCCAAATCTCCTTCGCCTCGCCAGACAGATTGGCGCCTTTGGCTATCTTACCGTTCGCCGAAAAGTTTTCGACTTTCATATCTCCAAAAAGCCAAAGGGCGGCCATGTTTCCATGACCGCCCTCGTCTTTATCACCAGAGGCTCAATGCCCGTGCGCGATGGTCGCTCCGGTCGACGCCCAGACATAGATGCTGGCGAACAGAAACAGCCAGACCACGTCGACGAAATGCCAGTACCAGGCAGCCGCCTCGAAGCCGAAATGCTGCTTCGGCGTGAAATCGCCCCGCATCGCCCGGAGCAGGCAGACCAGCAGGAAAATCGTGCCGATGATGACATGGAAGCCGTGGAAGCCGGTCGCCATGAAGAAGGTCGCGCCGTAGATCGAATCCTTGAAGCCGAACGGCGCGTGTATGTATTCGTAGGCCTGCACGAAGGAGAACAGCAGGCCGAGCGCCACGGTGAGAACGAGGCCGTTGACCAGGCCCTTGCGGTCACCGTGGATGAGCGCGTGGTGCGCCCAGGTCACCGTCGTGCCCGACAGCAGCAGGATGATCGTGTTGTAGAGCGGCAGGTGGAAGGGATCGAGCACCTCGATGCCCTTCGGCGGCCAGACCCCGCCGGTGAACTCGGCGCGGGCATATTGATGCACCTCGTTGGGGAACAGGCTGGCGTCGAAGAAAGCCCAGAACCAGGCGACGAAGAACATCACCTCCGAGGCGATGAACATGATCATGCCGTAGCGCAGATGCAGCGACACGACGCGGGTGTGGTGACCCTCATGCGCTTCCTTGATCGTGTCCGACCACCAGGAGAACATGGTGTAGAGCACCACTAGGAGCCCGATCGCGAAGATGAAGTAACGGGCACTGGAAAGCTCGAGCCCGAACAGATGCAGGCTGCCGCCCTTCATGTACTGCATCCAGGCAACGCCGCCGACCGCCATGAGCAGCGCACCGACTGAGCCGATGAACGGCCACGGGCTGGGGTCGATGATGTGGTAGTCGTGGTTCGGTTTCGCGTGCGCGTCTGCCATGTCAGCCCCCGATATTTTCGTCGGCAGTTTTACCGGTCTTGCTGGTCGCGTCCACCGCCTTCGCGGGCGCCGGCTCGACCGGGAAGAGGGTGTAGGAAAGGGTGATCGTCTTCATGTTCTTCAGTTCCGGCACGTCGTCTATCGCCGGATCAACGTAAAACACAACCGGCATCTTCAGCGTCTCGCCGCCCTTCAGCGTCGTGTCGGTGAAACAGAAGCATTCGACCTTGTTGAAATAGGCGCCGGCCAGTTCCGGCGTGACGTTGAAGGTCGCGCGGCCCGCCGACGGCCGGTCAAACAAATTGGTTGCCTGGTAGGCGATCTCAGTCGTCTCGCCGATCTTCATGGTGACGTCGCGCTGCACCGGCTGGAAGTCCCACGGCACCCCGCCCGCGACATTGGCGTCGAAACGCACCGTGATCTGGCGGTCGAGAATACGGTCGGAATACTGCGTGACCCGCTGGGTCGTCCCGCCATAACCGGTCAGTTGGCAGAACATCGCATAGAGCGGCACCGCGGCATAGGCAGCGCCCACCATGCCTGCGAAGAACGCGATGCAGACCGCCGCGACCATGCGGTTCGAGCGTTGCGTCCTGACGTCGAGGGTGGGCGTCGCGCCAGTCATCGTTCAGAAGCTCCGCTCGATGACCGCTGGCCCCAGGCGTACTATGCTGACCGCATAGACGACGAGGACGAAAGCGCCGAGCGCCAGCGCAATCGCGAGCGATCGGCTGCGACGTGCCTTGAGCTGTGCTTCGGTCGGCTTGACGGTCTCGAGTTCCATGTCCGCTATACTCCAGGCATCGCCAGCGCGCGCTCGATGAGCTTGTCGGCCAGATAGGCGGCGAAGATCGCGAACAGATAGAGCAGCGAATAGGCGAACAGCATTTTTGCCGGCCGCATCACGCGGTCGGCGTCGGCCATGCGCAACACCTGCCAGGCGTACCAGACGAAACCAGCCCCGAGGATCGCGGCAACGACGCCATAACCAGCGCCCACATAGCCCAGAACCCAGGGCAGCACACCGACCATGGCGACCACCACCGAATAGGCGAAGATCTGACGGCGGGTGGAGGCCACGCCCGCCACGTTAGGCATCATCGGGATGCCGGCGCGCCCATATTCGTCCGCCTTGAACAAAGCCAGCGCCCAGAAATGCGGCGGCGTCCACAGGAAGATGATCAGGAAAAGAACGATCGGCTCAAGGCTTACGGAACCGGTCGCGGCAACCCAGCCGATGATCGGCGGGAAGGCGCCGGCCGCGCCGCCGATGACGATGTTCTGCGGCGTCCAGCGCTTCAGCCACATGGTGTAGACGACGGCATAGAAGAAAATGGTGAAGGCCAGCAGCGACGCCGCCAGCCAATCGACCAGCACGCCGAGCGCCATGACGGAGAGGGCCGAGAGCACAAGGCCGAAGGCGAGCGCCTCGCCCGGCCGGACGCGGCCAGCGGGAACGGGCCGGCCGGCGGTGCGCTTCATCAGCGCATCGATGTCGGCGTCATACCACATGTTGAGCGCGCCTGACGCGCCGGCGCCGATGGCAATCGACAGGATCGCGGTCATCGCGATGAGCGGGTTGACGGAGACCGGCGCGGAAACAAGGCCGACGAAAGCAGTGAACACCACCAGCGACATCACGCGCGGCTTGAGCAGCGCGAAGAAATCGCTGGCCGTCGCTTCCGACATACCGGCGTTGCCTTCCTCCAAAGCTGTTTTTCCGACGAAAGCCATGCGTAAGAAGTTCTTTTCCGTTTGGCTGCGACCGCCGGTTCTTCGCCGGCGGTCAGCGGTCTTTCAAGCGGCCGTCACTTGATCCTGGGCAGTTCCGACCACTGATGGTAGGGCGGAGGCGACGAGAGCTGCCATTCCAGCGTGGTAGCGCCCTCTCCCCACGGATTGGCGCCGGCGATGCGCTTCTTCGAGAATGCCTCGAAGATACCATAGAGGAACACGAACACGCCGATGAACGACAAATACGAGCCGTAGGACGACACCATGTTCCAGCCGGCGAAGGCATCCGGATAGTCGATGTAGCGGCGCGGCATGCCGGCGAGGCCGAGGAAATGCTGCGGGAAGAACACCAAGTTGACGCCGACGAAGGTGATCCAAAAATGGGTCCGCGCGATGAACGGGGAATACATGTAGCCGGTCATCTTCGGGAACCAGTAGTACCATCCGGCGAAGATGGCGAACACCGCGCCCAGCGACAGCACGTAGTGGAAGTGGGCGACCACGTAGTAGGTGTCGTGCAGCGAGCGGTCGAGACCGGCATTGGCGAGCTGGACGCCCGTCACGCCGCCGACGGTGAACAGGAAGATGAAGCCGATCGCCCACAGCATCGGCGTGCGCATGGAGATCGAGCCGCCCCACATGGTGGCGATCCAGGAGAATATCTTCACGCCCGTCGGCACCGCGATGACCATCGTGGCGAAGACGAAATAACGCTGCGTGTCGAGCGAGATGCCGGTCGTGTACATGTGGTGCGCCCACACGACAAAACCGACCGCGCCGATCGCGACCATGGCGTAGGCCATGCCGAGATAGCCGAACACCGGCTTCCTGGAGAAGGTCGAGATGATGTGGCTGACGATGCCGAAGCCGGGGAGGATCAGGATGTAGACCTCGGGGTGACCGAAGAACCAGAACAGGTGCTGGAACAGGATCGGATCGCCGCCGCCGGCCGGATCGAAGAAAGTCGTGCCGAAGTTGCGGTCGGTAAGCAGCATGGTGATGCCGCCCGCCAGCACCGGCAGCGACAGCAGCAGCAGGAAGGCGGTGATCAGCACCGACCAGGCAAACAGCGGCATCTTGTGCAGCGTCATGCCCGGGGCGCGCATGTTGAAGATAGTGGTGATGAAATTGATCGCGCCGAGAATCGAGGACGCCCCGGCGATATGCAGCGAGAGAATCGCCAGATCCATGGCCGGACCGGGCTGGCCGGAGGTCGACAGCGGCGGATAGATCGTCCAGCCACCGCCGACACCGTAGGCACCGGCCGCGCTCGGCACGAAGGCCGAGAGGATGAGCAAGATGAAGGCGGGCGGCAGCAACCAGAACGAGATGTTGTTCATGCGCGGGAATGCCATGTCCGGCGCGCCAATCATGATCGGCACCATCCAGTTGGCGAAGCCGCCGATGAGGGCCGGCATGACCATGAAGAAGATCATGATCAGCGCGTGCGCGGTGGTGAAGGCGTTGTACATGCTCTTGCCGCCGTCGACCGCCGCGTCTCCAGTCACGCCATAGACCATCTCGGCGAGGCCGGTGAAGATCTGGATGCCCGGCTCGGCCAGCTCCCAGCGCATCATCACAGACAGGAAACCGCCGACGATGCCGGCCATGATCGCGAAGATCAGGTAGAGCGTGCCGATGTCCTTATGATTGGTCGAATAGACCCAGCGGACCCAGCCATGCGGCTTGTGTTCAGCATGATGGTCGTCGTGAGCTGCAGCGCCTGCCATGTTCCGCTCCGTTCCCTAATCCTTGGTACTTGCCGCGCCTTGCGTCAGTTTCCGGCGACCGAAACCGCCTGCGGCTCGTCGACCTGCGCCATCAGCGCCTTATTGGCACCGTTCAGGTCAGTACGGGCGGCGGTCAGCCACGTATTGTACTGCGCATCCGAGACGACGCGGATGGCGATCGGCATGAAGGCATGGTCCTTGCCACAGAGTTCGGAGCACTGGCCGTAATAGAGGCCTTCCTTCTCGGCATTGAACCAGACCTCGTTGATGCGGCCCGGCACGGCGTCGGTCTTGATACCGAAGGCCGGCATTGCGAAGGCATGGATGACATCGGATGCCGTCACCAGCACGCGGACTGTGGTCTTGACCGGCACGACAACCTCGTTGTCGACGGCGAGCAGGCGCGGATATTTCGCCTTGTCCTCCTTGCCGGCGGCGGCGCGGTCGCCGTCCTGCAAGATCGCCGCATTGAAGGAAAGCGGCTGCTCAACCTGATATTCGTAGTCCCAGTTCCACTGGTTACCGGTCGCCTTGATGGTGAGCTTGGCTTCTTCCGGCGGATTATACTGGGCCGTGAGCAACTGGAACGAAGGGACCGCCAGCGCCAGCAGCACGACCACAGGGCCGACGGTCCAGATGACCTCGATCAGCGTGTTGTGGCTGGTCCGCGACGGGGTAGGGTTCACGCTCGCCCGGAATTTCACGATACAGTAAGCCAGAAGCGCCAGCACCAGCAGCGTAATCGGAACAATAAACCACAGCGTGTAGCGCTCGAACCATTCGATCTGTTCCATGATGGGCGTTGCCGCTTCCTGGAAACGCCACTGCCAAGGGTGCGGCTGGTCGGCCATAGCAGCCGCAGCCGATCCAAGGATGAGTGCCGAAGCGCCGGCGCCGGTCAGGATTCTCTTCATCACCCTCTTCAACTCCCTTCGATGCCCGTCGCGCATCGACATGGTCCCGGGACGGAATCCCGAGCGCCGGTTTTGGTGGTTCAAACCATACTCTGTTTCCGACCGCAAGGAAGGAGGGCGGGGCAGTCTGCGGCATTTTTGCGCGCGCCGCTCGACGCGGGAATGGCGAAATCCGTTCAAAACGGCGTCGGGGCTGGTCGGACCCAACACTTGTCCTATAGTTGCCATCATTGCGGCGGAAAGCGCCTTGATTCGCAACGGAGCCTCCATGAGACCCGGCCTTTCAAAAGCCCTGGCCACCCTTCTGGGTGCCGCGACCCTTTTTATCGCCCTGCCCGCTTCTGCCCAGCAGAGCGGCAAGGTGAAGGAAACCCATGGCGCCTGGTCGATCATCTGCGACACGCCGGCCGGCGCCACCGCCGAGCAATGCGTGATGATGCAGAACGTCATCGCCGAGGACCGTCCCGAGATGGGCCTGTCCGTCGTCGTGCTGCGCACCGCCGACAACAAGGCCGAGATCCTGCGCGTGCTGGCTCCGCTCGGCGTGCTGCTGCCCAACGGGCTCGGTTTGAACGTCGATGGCAAGGACATCGGCCGCGCCTATTTCGTGCGCTGCTTCGGCGACGGCTGCTACGCCGAGGTCATCCTCGAAAAGCCGCTGCTCGACACGCTGAAGACCGGCAAGGCCGCGACCTTCATCGTCTTCCAGACACCCGAGGAAGGCATCGGCATTCCGGTCGATCTTTCGGGATTCGGCGAGGGTTTTGCCGCGCTGCCTTGAGCGCGCTGCCGTAAGTACTTGGCCCCGCCACCCTGATTTCCGACCGTAGGGCACGCCGGTTTCCGGCTGCCTCGAATGATCCACAACCAGCAATCGAGAAAAAATTCATGACCGACATCTGGCTGCGCACAGGCGAAGCGACCGTGTTGGCGGCGGAAGGCCAGGCCACCGACGCCATGCCCGAAGTCGTGGTCGGCTCGATCCGGGGACCGGTCGGCCAGGCCTTCGCTTCCATGATGGGACAGGTCAAGGGCCACACCCGCATGTTCGTGGTGCGCGACCTCAACCAGGCGGTCAAGCCGCCGACGATGATGACCACCAAGGTCACCATCAAGAGCATGGCCTATGCCGAACTCCTCGGCGGCGTGGTGCAGGCTGCGATGGGCGACGCCATCGTCGATTGCCTCGCCGAAGACATCCTCCCGCGCGACCAGGTGGACGATCTTTGCATGATCATCACGGTCTGGCTCGATCCGCGCTGCGCGGAGGACGAGAATCTCGACCGCAAGGATCTCTACCGGACCAATTACGAAGCCACGAAGTTGGCAATCGCCCGCGCCATGAAGGGTGAGCCGACGGTCGAGGAACTGATCGCCAACCGCAAGACGGTGAAACACTACGCGCTGGACGGCGTGATCGATTATTGAGTTGAGCAGAAGCTGCGAGTGAACGTGGTGCCGTTAGCGCAATTTTTCAGCGCTTCCTGGCCTCATCGTAGACTTCGCCGCGCTCGCGCTTTCCGACCGCGACAACGGTAACTGTGACGGTCTCGTCGTGCACACGGTAGACGAGGCGATAGCCTGACTGGCGCAACTTGATCTTGTAGTGATCGGGCATTCCGTGGAGGGCCGAAGCCGGAATGCGCGGGTGTTCGAGACGCTCGCGAAGCTTCTTGACGAACTGCTGGCGTATCGTTGCTCCTAGCTTGTCCCATTCCTTCCGCGCGGAGGGGAGAAACTCCAGCCTATAGGGCATCGATATCGACCGGCACGCCTTTCTCGCCGGCACGCGCCTTGGCGATTTCCACAAGGGCAAGGTCGTCCAGGCGATCCAGCATGGACTCATAAGTTTCCGCTGGCACGATGTAGGCCATGACGCGGTTGTGATTGAGGATGGCAACAGCCTCGCCGTTCGCAGCCTCCATCACTGAGGATGGGCTCTTTTTCAAATCAGAGATGGATGCGCTAAGAGTGGCTTCAATGCGCTGCATGCGACAATCCTGTAAAGACCGTTAATATAATACCACATTAAATCCGAAATTAGGTGTGAAATTTCGTATCTTTTCGAGGTGGAAAAGGCAAGACGCCTTCGGTCTGAATCAATCACCTACTTCGGTTCGAACAGTTCCACGACGTTGCCCGAGGGGTCTTCGCAGAGTATCTGTTTGCCGCCCGGCCCATCCACGATGTCATTGCGAAACCGCACGCCCTGCTCCCGCAACGTGGCGCTGAATCGGGCAATATCCTCGACTTCCAGGACGAAGCGATTCCAGCCGCCCGGCTCCGGCGTGCGGCCATCCAGCATCGGCCTTGCGGCGGAGGCGGTCGGACCGGCGAGCCAAAGCGTAAGGCCGTCCCGCGTCAAGATCGCTATCGCGGGAAACTGCTGCTTCACCGCGAAACCCAGATGCTGCGTGTAGAAGGCGGCAGCCGCTTCGACATTGCTGACCAGATAGCGCACGGTAACCATAACATTCGCTCCTCGATCGTAACCGAACCGCGCCCAGATGCATTTGCCATGCCCTACGCGCTGGAAAGTGGCGCTCGGAGAGACTAGATCAAGTCCTTCGCAAAGCGAGACCCCAGAATGCCCACTCCGCTGACCCAAAAATTCGACATCCCCGAGAGCCGCCTGAAGGAGATCGTCGCCGATACGATCGCGGGCGCGGACGACGGCGAGCTTTTCCTTGAATACAGCGAAAGCGAAGCGCTGATGTTCGACAATGGCCGGCTGAAGACGGCCAATTTCAACACCGGCGAGGGATTCGGCCTGCGCGCGGTGGCGGGCGAAGCGACTGGCTATGCGCATTCGAGCGAGCTGTCGCACGCTGCCCTTCTGCGCGCCTCCGACGCCGTCTCGGCGGTCAAGGGCGGCTATTCCGGCACGCTGGCCGATGCGCCGCCGCGCACCAACCGGCATCTCTATGGTGAGGAGAACCCTACCGGCTCGCCCTCCTTCGAAGGCAAGGCGAAGCTGCTGCAGGAGATCGACGCCTGGCTGCGCGCCGAGGATCCGCGCGTCCGCCAGGTGACGGCTTCACTCGTCTCGTCCTGGCAGCAGATCGAGATCGTGCGCGCCGACGGGCAGATGGTGCGCGACATCAGGCCGCTGGTGCGCATGAACGTCTCGGTCGTGGTCGGAGACGGCGACCGCCAGGAATCCGGCTCCTACGGCATGGGTGGCCGGAAAGGATTTGGCGAGTTCCTGGTCGAGGATTCCTGGAAGCACGCCGCCAAGGAGGCGCTGCGCCAGGCACTGGTCAATCTGGAGGCGGTCCCCGCGCCGGCCGGAACCTTCGACATCGTGCTGTCCTCCGGCTGGCCGGGCGTCATGCTGCACGAGGCGGTGGGCCACGGGCTGGAAGGCGATTTCAACCGCAAGAAGACTTCTGCTTTCGCCGGCCTGATGGGCCAGCAAGTGGCGGCCAAGGGCGTCACCGTCGTCGACGACGGCACGATTTCCGAACGGCGCGGCTCGCTGACCGTCGATGACGAGGGCACGCCGACCAACCGCACGGTGCTGATCGAGGACGGAAAACTGGTCGGCTACATGCAGGACCGGCAGAATGCCCGGCTGATGGGCATGGCCGCCACCGGAAACGGCAGGCGCGAGAGCTACGCCCACCAGCCGATGCCGCGCATGACCAACACCTATATGACCGCAGGCGACCATACGCCGGAAGAAATCATCGCCTCGGTGAAGAACGGCGTCTACGCCGTCTCCTTCGGCGGCGGACAGGTCGACATCACCAGCGGCAAATTCGTGTTCGGCTGCACCGAGGCCTACATGATCGAGGACGGCAAGGTGACGCGGCCGATCAAGGGCGCCATGCTGATCGGCAACGGGCCGGACGCCATGCACCGGGTGTCGATGGTCGGCAACGACATGAAGCTCGACACCGGCATCGGCATGTGCGGCAAGGCCGGTCAGGGCGTGCCGGTCGGCGTCGGCCAGCCGCATCTCAGGATGAACCAGATGACGCTGGGCGGGACGCGGGTTTAGGCGATCCGACCGGCTAAGCGAATATCCCATTGCGCACGGCGAGGAGATAGGCAAGCACAGTTTCCAGCTTGCCTTGACGCACGAGGTCCCGCGCAGTCTTTCCGTTCCAGCCGGGTATCGGCTGGTTCCTGAACCAGAGTGCCGCAGCTTCCTCGCTGCCCGCCATCTCCGCTGCCAATCCAGGATTTGCTTTTCTTTGTCGACCATCGTGGCGCTGTCCCGATGTGCAGCCGAAGAATAGACGGAAGTGCGCGGGATCGAAAGGTGCCCATCATCGTCTTCGCCTCGGCTTCTCCAGCAGCGCCACCGCCTCCACATGCGGGGACCACAAAAACTGATCGACCGGCGTGACTGATTTCAGCGCATAGCCGCCGTCGATCAGAATACGCAGGTCTCGGGCAAGCGTCGCCGGATTGCATGAGACCGCGACGACGTAGGGCACGTCGGACCGGGCGATCTGCTTCGACTGGTCCTCGGCGCCGGCGCGCGGCGGATCGAACAGCACGCCGTCATAGGCGTTCAACTCCTTGAAGGTCAGCGGCCGGCGGAACAGATCGCGCTTCTCCACCGTCACGCGGCGCAAGCCGGGCGTCGAGCGAAAGCCGCGATCCAGCGCCACAAGGGCGGCTGCGTCGCCCTCGACCGCGTGGACATCGGCGGTTTTCGCCAGCCGCAGCGCGAAAGCTCCGGCGCCGGCAAACAGGTCCGCGACCTTCTTCGCACGCTTCAGATGCGCGACGGCCATGCCGGCCATCGCCTCCTCGGCCGCCTCGATCGCCTGCAGAAAGCCGCCGGGCGGCGGAGCAACGGTCGCCGTCCCGAATTGCACCGCCGGTTTCCTGGGCTCGATGACGACCTCGCCATCGACCGACAGCCGTGCGAGCTTTTCGCGGATCGCAAAATCCGCCGCCTGCCGCCGCGTCGCCTCGGAGATCGGCCCGGCGCCGTCGATGGCGATATCGAGCCCCGACGCGGTGTGCGTCGCCATGACATGGAATGGGTCGCGCGTGCTCGCGACGAACGCCGCGAGCGAGCGCAACATGCTGAGCGAAGATTCGATCTCCGGCAAGATGATCGGGCATTCCTCGATGTCGATGATCGTGTGCGAGGCCGCGCGATTGTAGCCGAGAACCGCCCCTTTCTCCGTGCGCCGGGCCGAAAAGACGGTTCGCCGGCGCGAGCGCGGCTCGGCTGGCACGATGTCGGCGACCGGGACATCGATACCGCGCGAAGCCAGCGCCTGGACCACCTTGTCGCGCTTCCAGGCGCGATAGGGTGCCGGCGCCAGATGCTGGATCGCGCAGCCGCCGCAATCGGTGAAATGCCGGCACGCCGGCTCTACCCGGTCCGGCGAGGCCTCCAGCAAGGCCATCAGCGCGCCCTTGCTGCCCTCGACCGCCGCATTGATACGCTCGCCCGGTAGCGCGAACGGCACATAAATCGGCCCTTGCGCGGTGTCGACCACGCCGTCTCCCTGCCCGCCGAGGCGGTTGATCACGAGGTTCGTCATGGCCTGTCCTTGATCGCGCCGAGCAGGAGTTCGCGGTTGCCGTCGCCGCCGGCTATGGGGGAGTCGTAAAGGCCGAGCACCCGCCATCCCGGCACGCCGTCCAGCCATGCCGCAATCGTCCCGGCGACCCGCGGGCCATCTTCGGGATTCCTGAGGATGCCCCCCTTGCCGATCGCCTCGCGGCCAGCCTCGAATTGCGGCTTGACCAGGAACAGTCCTTTCGCGCCGGGCGCAGCCAGCGAAAGCGCCGGCGGCAAGGCAAGTTTCAACGAAATGAAACTCACGTCGCAGACCAGGAAATCCGGCGCCTCCCCGTCAATATCATCTGCAGTCAACCCACGAGCATTGAGCCCTTCGCGGATTTTCACGCGAGGATCGGCGCGCAAGGACGCGTCGATCTGGCCATGGCCGACATCGATCGCAAAGACCGTCCTGACTCCTCGTTGCAGCAGCACCTGCGTGAAACCGCCGGTGGAAGCGCCGATGTCGAGCGCCACCGCTCCCGCCGGGTCGAAACCGAAATGCTCAAGCCCGGCGACAAGCTTCAGCGCCGCCCGGGACACATAGGCGCTGGCCGGGTCGTCGACCTCGATCCGTGCACCTTCGGCAACGATTGCACCGGGCTTCCTCGCGACGAGGCCCGCGACCTTCACGGTCGCCCGCTCGACCGCATCCCTGGCGCGCGACCGGCTGGGGAAAAGGCCACGCCGGACGAGCAACTCGTCCAGCCGCATTTTCGTGTCCATCGTCTTTTCTGCCATCATCCCGTTCCCTTGCCGAATGCTGGTGGCGAAGACAAGCCAGCCTTTCTGACCTTCGCTATGGCTCCCTGCCCTTCGGGCGTTCAATGCCTTTGAAAGGTCCACTGGACCTTTCAATTCGCCCGATGGGCGAACCGGCATTTCACCGTTCGTTGTTAGAAGAGCCGAAGCATCGGCTTTTCTTGGCCTCCAGCCAACACTCCTCACCGCCACGCTGCGGAAATCCGCCCTGGCCATTTCAAAGAACGCTCCCTTTTTGGGGAGTAGTCGGGAAGCGGGGCGCGAGGCCGAGCCTCTCAAAATAACAATACGTGGCGCGACTTTTGCGCCCCGCCGGCGTGCTTGCCCGACCGCTGATACCGCCCCGGCTCAATCCGAGGCTTGTCGTCGCGATCTGGGGCCCGGGTCTCAAGGCTCCCGCCAAGCCGCGCACCGTTACGCAGCCACCCCGGCGCCGACGCTCTCCCCTGATACCCGGTGCGCACCAGGTTTCCCGCGAGAGCGATAGGGCAAAGCATAAAGCAGGGGGAAGAAGTGGGGATGGAAAACGAGCAGAAAAATTTCTGGCACCAATGATATCAAAGGCTTGCAAGAAATTTACAAAAAAACCGTCGATTCCCATCCCCTTTTTTCAGAACTTAAGGCGCAAAATTCCCGCCGCGGCGCCAAAAACATCGCGAATGGGGTTTGCAGTTGGACATTGTCAGATTCACCAATCCGACCTGTCCGATCGCCAACGGAGCACTCCAATCTTTCCGCGAGAAAAGAAAAGCCGTCCCCCGCATCGGGTTGCGACTTGTTTCAGAACTTGATGACGCGTGAAACCGCCCTCGACATTTCCTCGCGCTCTTCCGCCTTCGGCACCGAATCGTCGGAGAACATCTGGATCGATCCGGTCGAACCGGTCTGCGCCCGGTGATCGGAGGGCACGATCTGCCACGACGCCGTACGGTCCTGGACGTTCGGCGCGGACGGTTCCTGCGACACGACGAAGGCCGGATTCTGGTCGTAGCGAAAACCCGGCCGGATATCGCCGATCTTTCCGGCTATCACCTGCATCGCAGCCTGCTCAAGCTTCGCGTCGTATTTCGGCTGCGCGATAGCCGCCGCCGTCAGCGCCGGCATGATCGCCGCGCCGAAAAGGATGGTCCTGCACGCCATAGTTGCCCTCTCGCCGGGCGGCACTATCGGCGAAGCGCGTGAACAAGCGGCCAAAAAACACGGTAATCAAAAGACAAATCGGCGTCGCGTTGGTTAACGCTTCGTGGCTGACCTGAGCGGGGTCTAGGCCGAAGCCGATTGCGCCGGCCGGCCCAGCGCCTGGAAAACCGCCCCGACAATGCCGGCACTGTCCAGCCCGGCATCGGCATACATTTTTTCCGGCTTGGCATGCTCGACAAAAACATCCGGCAGGATAAGCGGCCGTATCTTGAGGCCTTGGTCCAGCAGACCTTCCCGCGCCAGGAAATGCAGAATTTGGGTAGCGAAGCCGCCGATCGCGTTCTCCTCGACGGTGATCAGCACTTCGTGCCCGGTCGCCAGGCGGCGCACAAGATCCTCGTCGAGCGGTTTGGCGAACCGCGCGTCGGCCACCGTCGTCGAAAGGCCCAATGCGCCCAGTTCCTCGGCAGCGAGCAGGCAATCCTGCAGCCTCGTGCCGAAGGACAATAGGGCCACCTTGGTGCCTTCGCGAAGAATACGGCCCTTACCGATTTCCAGAACGCTGCCACGCTCCGGCATGTCGACGCCGACCCCGTTGCCGCGCGGATAGCGGAAGGCGATCGGGCCTTCGTCATAGGCGGCCGCGGTGCGGACCATGTGGCGCAGTTCGGCCTCGTCTGCCGCCGCCATGACGACGAAACCGGGCAGGCTGGCGAGATAGGTCGTGTCGAAGGCGCCGCAATGCGTCGGGCCGTCGGCGCCGACGAAGCCGGCGCGGTCGATGGGAAACCGCACCGGCAACTTCTGGATCGCCACATCATGCACGACCTGGTCGTAGGCGCGCTGCAGGAAGGTGGAATAAATCGTGGCGAAGGGTTTCAGCCCCTCGGAGGCAAGACCGGCAGCGAAGGTGACCGCGTGCTGCTCGGCAATGCCGACATCGAAAGTACGCGACGGAAAGACCTCGCCGAAGAAATCGAGGCCGGTGCCGGACGGCATCGCCGCGGTGATCGCCACGATCCTGTCGTCCTCTCGGGCCTCCTGGATGAGGCTGTCGGCGAAGACTTTCGTGTAACTCGGTGCATTCGCTGGCGCTTTCGCCTGCGCGCCGGTGATCACGTCGAACTTGTTGACGCCGTGATATTTGTCGCTGGCCGCCTCGGCAGGTCCGTAGCCTTTGCCCTTCTGCGTGACGACGTGGATCAACACCGGCCCGTCGCCATTGTCTCGGACGTTCTTCAGCACCGGGACCAGATGATCGAGGTTGTGCCCGTCGATCGGACCGATGTGGTAGAAACCAAGTTCCTCGAACATCGTACCGCCGGTGACGTAGCCGCGGGCATGCTCGACGGCGCGGGTGACGGCGCGGTCGACGCGCTTGCCGAGATAGGACGTCAGTTTCTTGCCGAAATCGCGGAAACCCATATAGGTGCGGCCGGAGGCCAGCCGCGCCAGATAGGCGCTCATGGCACCGGTTGGCGGGGCGATCGACATGTCGTTGTCGTTGAGTATGACGATCAGCCGCGCGTTCAGCGCGCCGGCATTGTTCATCGCTTCATAGGCCATGCCAGCCGACATGGCGCCATCGCCGATCACGGCAATCACATTGTTGCGCCCACCCTTCAGGTCGCGCGCCACCGCCATGCCGAGGCCGGCGGAAATCGAGGTCGAGGAATGCGCCGCGCCGAAGGGATCGTATTCGCTCTCGGCGCGCCGGGTGAAGCCGGACAGGCCGTGTTCGGTGCGCAGCGTGCGGATGCGGTCGCGGCGGCCGGTCAAAATCTTGTGCGGATAGGCCTGGTGGCCGACGTCCCAGATCACACGGTCGGCAGGCGTGTCGAAGACGTAGTGGAGCGCGACCGTCAGCTCGACGACGCCGAGACCCGCGCCCAGATGCCCGCCGGTGATCGAGACGGCGTCGATCAGTTCGGCGCGAAGCTCATCCGCCAGTAGCGGCAGGTCGCTTTCCGGCAGGGCGCGCAGGTCCGAGGGTAGGCGAACCCTGTCGAGAAGCGGGGTTTTGGGCGGTTGGTTCAATTGCTTTACGCCTGCGACCAGGTTTTGGCCTGGATATCGTCGGTGTTCAGGTCGGACGGACCCTCGGTCTCAATTATCCTGATCGGAGATAATGACTAAAGCGTGCCCTGTAAATGCGAAGGGTTGACGCGCCCTACCCTTCGGGCAGCGGGATGAACTCTTCCGCGTCGCCCGGCACGATGTCGAAACGGCCGGTCTTCCATTCATTCTTGGCCTGCTCGATGCGTTCCTTGGAGGATGAGACAAAATTCCACCAGATGTGGCGCGGCGAACCGAGTGAAGCGCCGCCGAACAGCATGAAATGCGCGCCGCGCTCCGACGACACGACGATCTCGTCGCCGGGACGGAAGACAAGCAGGCGGTCGGATGGAAAGCGGTCGCCGGAAATGTCGACCTCGCCCTCGAGCACATAGATGGCGCGCTCCTCGGCCTCGGCAGGGACAGCGACGCTGGCGCCGGCGGCGAGCGAGATGTCGGCGTAAAGCGTGTCGCTTGCCGTGCGCACGGGGGATTTCAGGCCGGAAAAACCGCCGATGACAACGCGGCCGGAAACGCCGGCATCGTCGAAGACGGGCAGGACGGCGCGGCCGGTGTTTTCGAATGACGGCGCCGTTTCCTCCTTGTCCTCGGGTAGCGCGATCCAGGTCTGCAGGCCGGACATCGACATAGGCGCGCCGCGAAGCTCCTCCGGCGTGCGCTCGGAATGGACGATGCCGCGGCCGGCCGTCATCAGGTTCACGTCGCCGGGCTCGATCACCATCTCGGTGCCGAGCGAGTCGCGGTGCCTGATCTTGCCGTCGAAAAGGTAGGTGACGGTGGCCAGCCCGATATGCGGATGCGGGCGCACGTCCATCGCCTGGTCCGAGCGCAGGATGGCTGGCCCCATGCGGTCGAAGAAGATGAACGGGCCGACCAGCCGGCGTTTTGCCGTCGGCAGGGCGCGCCGGACCTCGAAGCCGCCGAGATCCTTGGCGTTGGGGATGACCATCAGTTCGATCGCGTCGCAGGCGAAGGCATCGCCTGGCTGGGGGTCGTTTCCGGGGAAAAAGCTCATGGGGCACCTGTTCGTCTCGGCTTTCGCGATCCTCCCTTCTAGCGTATTCTGACGGTCATGAACGAACTTTTGAGGAAAGCCGTCGAGGCGGTACGGCGCCTGCCTGATGCTGATCAGGAGGAAGTCGCGCGCATGATGCTCGCGATCGCCGAGAGCGATGCTGCCGAGGATATCGATGTCGCGCATCTGCCGGACGTGCTGGAAGGACTCGCGCAGATGCGCCGCGGTGAATTCGCCACAGAAGCGGAGGTCGAGGCCACCTTCCGCCGGTTCGGCGCATGAAGCTGCGGCTGACACGCCGCGCCAACGACAATCTCACAAGCAGCGCCGACTAGTTGAAAGCGCGCAGCCCGCAAGCGGCGCGACGCGTCCGGGCAAGTATTTTTGCGTCTTTTCAGTTGCTTACAGCATTCCCCTTCGCTGGTCGCCGACAATCCACGGAGGGCGTGCGGAAACTGGTGACGACCCAATATGCCTATTTGATCTACTACGCCGTGGACGAAGCGGACGATACGGTCGTTGTGCTGAGCGTCAAGCACCCGGCACAGGAGCGCGAATACGAAGACGAATAGAGAATTCCGATAGGCCTGCAATCGCTATAGGATGGGTGCGGGTCGTTTCCCGAAAGAAGCTTATTCGAAAACGATCTCCGGCTGTTTGGCGAAACGGTGAGCCGATCTGGCGCGCGCCTTTACAGTCTCTTCCTCGCGGTCTTTCGGCGGCTGGGTGGTCTCGAGCGACACGAGCAGTTCCTTCGCGGCGGCGGCAATCCGTTCGACCGCGAGGTTGAAAACGTCCTCGTTGCGCTTCGACGGCTTGTTCGCCCCGCTCAGTTTTCGGACAAATTGCAGTGCGGCGTCATGGATCTCTTCGTCGGTCGCCGGCGGATCGAAATTGAACAGCGTCTTGATGTTGCGGCACATGGCTCGATCCTTTCGAGGCAATCCCAATGTAGTGGACGTGCCGGCACTGTTCAAACCGACCTGAGCTTCGCTACCAAGAGATCACCGTATCGCTGTAGGCCGCAACCTGACGGTCCGCGGAAATCAGCCGCATAGGCTCGCTGAGTGCTTGGGCTATGAGTAGCCGGTCGAACGGATCGCCATGCAGCAGAGGCAGATCGTCCACGGCACTTGCGTGCGCTTCCTTCACGACCAACATCTCGCAACCGGACGCGACGGCCAACCGCAATAGTTCGCGACCCGGAAATGGCGGGCTGGACGGCTTGTGCAGCGCAAACTTGATGGAGGTTTCCCAAATAGAAATTGCGGAAACGAACACCCTATTGGCCTCGTCGACAAGCAGGCTGGTTATTTTGTCAGGCAGGCGCTCGGGTGAAGAAACCAGCCAGATCGCAACATGCGTGTCAACGAGAAGGTTCAACTTCGGACCCGTCAAACATGGCGGCAATTGTATCGTCGGTGGAGTTGAATTCCTCAAGCGATATGGAACGGTACTTTCCGGCGGCCAGACCCAACCTCACACCACCTTTGCGGCTCCCTTCAATCGGCAGAAGCTTCGCTGCTGGCTTGCCGTTGCGGGCAATCACGATCTCGTCCTCTTCGCCGGATGCAACAGCCTCCACCAGCCGCGAGAGCGAGGATTTGGCTTCATGCATGTTCACGACAGGCATTGTCACCTCCTTAGCTAAGTCGGGCTAATGTAGTGACTGTACAGGAAGAGAGCAATCCAAAACGACGCCTTGATTCCCTTGCGCGTCACTCCCCATCCAGCGGCTCCACGCCCACCGGCTTGCCCTCGCGGGAAAGGCGAATCTTTTCAACCTTGTCCTCGGCGGACTTCAACAAACGGTCGCAGTGGGATTTCAGCGCCTCGCCGCGCTCGTAGATACGGATCGACTGGTCGAGCGGCACGTCGCCGCGCTCCAGATCGTCGACGATCTTTTCCAGCGCGTCGAGCGCCTGCTCGAAGCTCATGGCCTTGATGTCGGCGTTCGGTTCCTCGGCCATTCTCATCCTCTCATCATGCGGCTGACATGGGCGGCGACGGAGGAGGATAGGCCTTCCAGGTCGTAACCGCCTTCCAGCAGGCTAACCAGGCGGTTGCCGGCGCTCTTTCCGGCGCGGTCGAGCAACTGGCCAGTCGCCCAGTCGAAGTCTTCTTCGGTAAGATAGATCTCCGCCAGTGGGTCGCGGTGGTGGGCGTCGAATCCGGCCGAAATGATGATCAGGTCCGGCGCAAAATTGTCGAGCGCCGGCAGCACGCGGGCGCGGAACGCCTCGCGGAAAAGGTCACTTCCGGTGCGCGGCGACAGCGGCGCATTGACGATGTTGCCCACGCCGGTCTCGTCCCTGGCGCCGGTGCCGGGATAGAGGGGCATCTGGTGCGTCGAGCAGTAGAGGACGCTGGGATCGTCCCAAAAGATGTCCTGCGTGCCGTTGCCGTGGTGCACGTCCCAGTCGACAATGGCGACGCGCTCGGCGCCATGTTTTTTCTGCGCATGGCGGGCGGCGATGGCCGCCGTGTTGAACAGGCAGAAACCCATCGCGGTGGTTTTTTCCGCGTGATGGCCAGGCGGGCGGGCCGCGACGAAGACATTGTCAGCCTTGCCACCGAAAACGTCGTCGACGGCAGAGTTGGCCGCGCCGACGGCGCGGATCGCCGCCTCCCAGCTCTTCGGGCTGACGGAGGTGTCGGCATCGATCGAGCGGATGCCCGTCTCGGGGATCGCGGCGCGGATCTTGTCGACGTGGCGCTCGGGATGGGCGTAAGTCAGCGCCTGTTCGTCGGCCTCGGGCGCCTCGACACGGACCAGGTCGGCAAAGGCGTCTTCCTCCAGCACCCGCTCAATGGCGCGAAGCCGATCCGGCCGTTCGGGATGGCTGGGCGGCGTCAAATGTTCGAGGAAGACGGGATGTGTGTAGAGCTTGGTGGCCATGCACCCGATATAGGCGCGCGGGACGGGAAAGACCACGTCTTGCAACGATACCGGACGGCGGCATCAACAGATTCGCGCCGTCAGAGACATGCTATTCAAGCCGCGACGGAAAGCTTGGCGCGCGTAGGTCGGTGCCAAGTGCATCCTCCAGGAGGCGCGCGACGGCAGTCGATTGCGCCTGTCCGCCATAGGTCTCTCAGGCATGGCAAAAATCAGGCAGTGCCCGGCGCCCTGCCCCAGGCGGCTCCGCCGACCGAAGCGCCAGCCTTTTCCTTCAACTCGCGGAACTTTTTCGATGCGTCCGACAGGCGCCGGTCCCATTCCGGATCGGGTGCCTGGCCCTCGATGCGGCGGAAATAGACCTGCATCAGTGCGGCGATGCAGAAGGGCTCGATGAAGGCGGACGAGAAAGCCCAGGTGAAGATGATGGCCAACACGAAACCCCAGCCGGCAAGCTGGCCGGGCATGTAATAGAGAACCGCTGCGGCGGGGGCGAGGGTCGACAGGAAGACGACGATGGCGATGACCCACATGAAGATGGTCAGCCACAGCGCGTTCTTGATCATCGCCTTGCCATTCTGCGCATAGAGCACGACCGCCCGGCAGGCGGTGTCGAAGGGCTCCGTACTGTCCTGGCGGATGTTATAGCCGAGGATGATCTCGTCGACATAAGTCATCGACATGCGGATGACGGAGTTGACGAAACTTACCAGCGTGCTCAGGCCCGGTATGGGGATGAAGGCGGTTATACCGCCGATCAGGCCGGTGATCGCCAGGATCGCACCCTTGATCAACTGGTCGAGCACGAACAGCGTGTTCGCCTCGCCGAAATGGGCGGTGACCACCTGCCGGGCATAGGCTATCTGGCCCTGTCCGCCAGGCACCTCATGCCCGTCGATCAGATGCACCATGACGGCGATGTGGCCCGCCTTGACGATGTAGAGAATGTACTCTCGCGCCCAATAAAGCACCGCTGAAACCAACGTGAAGCCGGCGACGCCGCCCCAAAGGCCGAGGCCAAGCGGACCACCGGCGTCATCAAAGATGTGGCCGGCGCCATATCCAACGCCGGCGCCCGTCGCCGTCACGACGATGAAGGCCAGCGTGATGCCGAAATAGACGATCATGCGAAAGACGACGAACGGCCAGGTGCGCAGCACGATGCCGATGGTCCTGCCGATCTCGAAATCCCACATCTGGCGAATCGCCCCCAGCCAAGCGTTCGCCCGAACTATAGTCGAACGCGCCGCCCCTGCCACGGCAGCGGCTTCGCGCCGGAATCAACCGACCGTCAGGCTCCAGCGGGCTGAATGGACCGAGTTTCGGCAACTTTCGCCGGAACAAGAAAACCGTCAAGCATCGCCCGGAACGCCTTGACCGCCTTTTCCGACGTCGCCTCTGGATCGTCGGAATTGGCAATCCATTGCGCGGCGTAGAGGGAGGCGCCGCTGACCAGGCGTCCGGCCGCTTCCGGGTCGACATCGACGATAACGCCCTGTTCCTTGAGAAGCGTCAGGTTTTTTGTCATCGACGAGACGCACGCGTTGGCGTTCGGCCATCGCGACGGGTCGCCGAGCACCGCCGGCCCATCGCGCAGCACGATGCGTTGGATTTCAGGCTCCAGCGCCATCTCGATATAGGCGACGGTTTCGTCGACAAAACCCTGCCAGCGGTTGGGCGCGCTAGCGGAGATGGCGCAGAGCCGCGCGTTCATCTCGGCGTCGATCTCGGCGATCACCGCCTGCAGCAGTCCCTTCTTGTCGCCGAAATGATGGTAAAGCGCGCCGCGCGTCAGCCCGGCCTCGGCGGTGAAGTCATCCATCGAGGCCTCTGCATACCCCACAGTGCCGAAGGCACGGCGGGCTGCCTCGATCAGCTTGGCGCGGGTCTCGGCAATCATCTCCTTGCGCGGTCTGTGCATCGTCGTCTGGCCCTATTCACATACGTTGCGTATGCCAATTGACATACGCAACGTATGAACTATCTAAAACTCATACGCCACGTATGTAGTTTACGGCCCACCCCTTGTCGAGGAAGATGAAGATGGCCAATCCGTATAAGGAAATTTTCCGCGCGCCGGGAGCCAAAGGTTTTGCCTCGGCCGGCTTCTTCGCCCGGCTGCCCATCGCCATGGCCCCGATCGGCATCGTTGCCATGCTGTCGCAGACCTACGGCGAATACTGGCTGGCCGGCGCCGTGTCGGCGACTTACGCGCTGACCAACGCCTTCGCCGCACCCCAAATCTCGCGGCTGATCGACCGTGTCGGCCAGTCGCGTGTCGTCGTTCCCACCACCATCATCTCCGTCATCGCCTTCGCCCTGATGATCGCCGCCGCGCATCAAGATTGGCCGATCTGGACGCTGTTCGTGTCGGCGCTCGCGGCCGCCGTCATGCCCAGCATTCCGGCGCTGCTCCGGGCGCGCTGGAGCGAGATCTTTCGCGACCGCCCCGAACTCAACACGGCCTTTGCCTTCGAATCGGCGGCGGACGAGCTGGTCTATATCGCCGGCGCGTCGCTCTCGGTCGGCCTCAGCGTGGCCTTGTTCCCCGAGGCGGGAATGCTGGTGAGCACGCTGTTTCTTGCGTTCGGCACGGCTGCCTTCATTCTGCAGCGCTCGACCGAGCCGCGGGTCAGGCCAGTCGAGCAAGGCGCGAACGGCTCGGCGATCCGGCAGCGGCCGGTGCAGATCGTCACCTTCGCCCTGATCTTCATCGGCGCGATCTTCGCGACCGCCGAAGTCAGCGCGGTGGCGATTACCAGGGAACTCGGGCAGCCGAGCGCCGCCAGCCTGGTCATCGGCGTCTATGCGGTCGGCTCGTTCGTCGTCGGCCTGATCGTCGGCGCGCTGAACCTGAAAATGCCGCTGCAGCGGCAGCTCGCCATCGCCGTCGCCGTCATCGCGCTGACCACACTGCCGCTGCTGGTCGCCGACACGGTGCCGATGCTGGCGCTGGCCGTCTTCGCCAGCGGCGTGGCGATCTCGCCGACCTTCATCACCGCCTTCGGCCTGATCGAGCGGCGGGTGCCGGAAACCATGCTGACCGAGGGCGTCACCTGGGTGATGACCGGCATCGGCATCGGCATGGCGCTGGGCGCCTTCGCCGCCGGTTGGGTGGTCGATACTTTCGGGGCCCAGAACGGCTTTTGGGTGTCGGTCGTGTCCGGGACGATCGCCTTGCTGACCGTGCTCTTCGGCCAGCGGACGCTGGCCGGCGAAAGAGCCAGGAGTTTATCCGCCGCAGTGCCGCAACCTGCGGAGTGATGCGACGCATATCGGAAAGGGGCTCCGGCCGAACGCCGGAGCGCTTTTTCATTGCCGGCGATCCGCCCCCGGCCCGCTCTGCCGCCGGGGTGTCGCTCACCGATCCGAACGTTTGCGTGGCGGCCAACGTTGCGCGCCGTGGAGCAGCGGAGGATTTGCACCTCCGCCGCTTTCACGTCGATCCGATACACTGCCAGAAAAGGCGTGCTCGTGATCACCAGTTCGCGCGTGCCGCGCCTGCGCCCAGGGCGTCCAATTTTGGGAAAGTCCAACAGCATGTCGGTCTGCCGCTCTATTTCATCAAGCTGGCCCAACGCTGCCTGGGGACTGTCGCGAGCGATGTAGTCGATAGCCTTCTGCCGTTCGATCCGCGCTCGCGTCAGCCAGACGACCTTCACTTCTTCTCTGCCTCAATCCGAGCGAGAAGTTCGGCCCGCTGCCTCGCCATGTCCTCCTTGACGACTTCGTGCGGAACCCACTCCGTATTTGGATCGTCGGCCTCCTTAAGCGCGGCGTCGATTTCCGCGTCGAACCATTCGTCATATTCGCGTTTGGCTCGCGACTCTTCGACTGCTTCGCGCATCAATACGCGCAGGAGCTGGGCGGCCGTCCGGTCCTGCGCCTTGGCGGTCTCGGCAAAGGCGGTCTTCAGGTCATCGTCGACGCGAAAGGTAAACGTGCTGTCGGTCATAACCGCACCCGATGTGTTACATGCGAACTACATCATAATACAAGGATAGGAGACCGTCAGTGGATGACGGCTACAAAATCTCCGTCCGCACGATCTTGATGCCAAATCCTTCAAGGCCGACATAGTGACGCTCGCGCGAGGCGAGGAGATCGATCGATTGCACCCCGAGGTCTTTTAGAATCTGCGCACCGAGGCCGATCTCGCGCCATTCCGCCTCGCGGCGGCGCGCCTCCTCGTGGCCTTCGCGATCCTCGCTGACCGGCCGGTTGCGGCCGGTGTGAGCGACGCCGACCGAGCCCTCGCGCAGATAGACGACGACGCCGCGCTTGCGCTCGCCGAAGGACGCCAGCAGATCCCTGAGTGACGTGCCTTTTCCGAACACGTCGTTGACGACATCCTCGGAATGGAAGCGTACCGGGACGTCCTCGCCGTCGCGTATGTCGCCGAACACCACGGCCAGATGGTGCATGACATCCCACGGCACGGAATAGGTGAACACCCGTGCCTTGCCGCCGGGCGTTTCAATGTCGGAACAGGCAAGCCGCTGGACAAGGGTCTCCTGGCGCTGGCGGTAGGCGATCAGGTCGGCCACCGACACCTGCTTCAGGTTGTTCTTTTCCGCGAAGGCCATGACATGCGGGCCGCGCATGACCGTGCCATCGTCATTGACGAGTTCGGAGATGACGCCGACCGGCGGCAGGTTGGCGAGTTTGCAGAGGTCGACCGCCGCCTCCGTATGGCCGGAGCGCATCAGCACGCCGCCCTCCCGCGCGATCAGCGGGAAGATATGGCCGGGGCGCAGAAAATCCGACGCGCCGGCATTGCCGTTGGCGAGGTTGCGTACGGTCAGCGTACGGTCGTCGGCGGAGATGCCGGTGGTGGTGCCGTGCCTGAAGTCGACGCTAACGGTGAAGGCCGTCGTATGCGCCGAATCATTGTCGGCAACCATCGGCGCGAGGTTCAGCCGACGGGCGTCCTCGCGGGTCATCGGCGTGCAAACGATGCCGGAGGTATGGCGGACGATGAAGGCCATCTTCTCCGGCGTGCAATGCACCGCGGCGACGATCAGATCGCCTTCGTTCTCGCGGTCGTCGTCGTCGGTGACCACCACGATCTCGCCGCGCTCAAAGGCGCGGATCGCTTCGACGACTTTTTTCTGATCGTAGGGCATTTTTGTCAAACTCGGTTTTGGGTCAAGGCGAGGTATAGCGCACCGTCGAGTTGAGGCAATTTCAACTGCGACCGGGTACGATCCACAATCTCTTGGACCTGCTGGATAAAATGTTCTCGGCTTCTCAGGTGGGATATCAGGTTGACACTTTGTTCACGCAGCTTTTTCTGCCACTCGGCGTTGGCGCTCACTTGGAGCAATTCGTCAAAGAATCGTTGCGCATCTTGCTCGTCGTCGACGAGGGCTGAGACGACCGCCGCATGATAAAGCGTCCACATGGACGGATTGCCGATAGCGATCGATTGATTGGCCTCTCCCGTCAATTTCCGAGCAATGGCTGGCAGGCTGGAAAACTCCACCTGGAGCCGGCGAGACTCATCGGCAGCCCTCGCAGCTAGAACCTCGGCAAAGGGTCCAAACTGCTCTTCGTTCTGAAACTCGAAGAACAAGTTCGCAACCCTGCCGCCGTAGTCAAATGCCCAGAAATTCTTGTCCGCCCATAGCCAAGATGCAGAAACGTTGAGATAGCTAGCCTTGGAGTAGGAACTCGCCTGGAATTCTACCACGGCCGCCCAAAAACCATGATCCCGATACCAGGTTCGTGATCGGCCTATCTGGCAAAATCCCATTGGCGCCAGTTGGGATTTTGCTGAATGCCTGATCACCCTGCCAATGTCGTCGGACTTGGTCGGCATCGCCGGTCTATGCCCTCCCCGTCTGCCCCCGATGCCGCAGATAATGATCGGCGATCGCGCAGGCAACCATCGCCTCGCCGATCGGCACGGCGCGGATGCCGACGCAGGGGTCGTGGCGGCCCTTGGTCAGGATGTCGACGTTGCGGCCGTCCTTGTCGATCGACTGGCGCGGGGTCAGGATCGACGAGGTCGGCTTGACAGCGAAGCGCGCAACGATCGGCTGTCCGGTCGAGATGCCACCCAGAATGCCGCCGGCGTGGTTGGACAGGAAGATCGGCTTGCCGTCGTTGCCCATGCGCATCTCGTCGGCGTTCTCCTCGCCGCGCAGTTTCGCGGCGGCAAAGCCCTCTCCGATCTCGACGCCTTTGACGGCGTTGATCGACATCAGGTTGCCGGCGATGTCCTGGTCGAGTTTTGCGTAGATCGGCGCGCCGAGGCCGGGCGGCACGCCTTCGGCCACGATCTCGATGACCGCGCCGACCGACGAGCCGGCCTTGCGGATGCCATCGAGATAATCCGCGAACACGGACACGGAAGCGCGGTCCGGCGTGAAGAACGGGTTTTCGTCGTCGTGAACAAAATCCCAGTCCCAACTGGCGCGGTCGATTTCTTTCTCCCCCACCGACACCAAAGCGCCGCGAACCACCATGCCCGGCACGACCTTGCGGGCCAGAGCGCCGGCGGCGACGCGCGCCGCCGTCTCGCGGGCCGAGGAGCGGCCGCCGCCGCGGTCGTCGCGCAGGCCGTATTTGACGTCGTAGGTGTAGTCGGCATGGCCGGGCCGGTACTGTTTCGCGATCTCGCCATAGTCCTTGGAACGCTGGTCGACATTCTCGATCAGCATCGATACCGGCGTGCCGGTCGTCACCAGCGTGTCACCATCGTCATCCATGAGGACGCCCGACAGGATTTTCACCTCGTCCGGTTCGCGGCGCTGGGTGACGAAACGCGACTGTCCCGGGCGCCGGCGATCGAGATCAGCCTGGATGTCGGCGCGGGTGAAGCGGATGCCGGGCGGGCAGCCGTCGACCACGCAGCCGAGTGCCGCGCCATGACTCTCACCCCAGGTGGTGACGCGGAAGAGATGGCCGAAAGTGTTGTGCGACATGAACAGGCCCGAACCGACGACGTGCCTTCTATTGGCCTTTGCCCACGGGGTCAAATCGGCGCGGGGGCAGAAATAGTTTTGACACATTCCCCCTGTTTCTGGTCTCCTGAATCGGGGGAATAACCGCGTCACGCGGATGCAAATAAAAGAAGAGGATCGATATGCGTACCCTGATCGGCGCCCTTTGCGCAGCATTTCTAATGACCACCGCCGCCCTCGCCGCCGAGGCGGAGGGCAAGATCAAGGCGATCGACCAGGACAACCAGACGATCACGCTGGACGACGGAAAGTCCTACAAATTGCCTGGCGAGTTCGACATGGATTCGATCAAGCCCGGCATGGAGGTGCTGCTCGCCTATGACGAGATCGAAGGCCAGAATCTGATCACCGACATGCAACTGCCGGAGTAGCGGCGCCAGCGCTCAATGACCGTCCGGAAATCGCTCTGAGACTGGATCTCAGAGCCAATCCAGCCGGTCATTCTCCAGGCGCAGCACGCGGTCCTGGAAAATCTCCAGCGTGGCGGCGCGTTTCGGCGCCGTGTCCTCCAGAACGCGGAAGATGGTGCGCATGACGCCGCCATGCGTCACGCAGACGGTCGGCCGGGTCACCGCATCGAGCCAAGGGCGGATGCGGTCCAAAAGCATCTGGTAGCTTTCGGCGCCTTCGCCGGGCGGCACGAAATTCCACTTGTCTTTCGTGCGCGCGGCCGTGATGCCCGGCTCAGCCGCTTCCAGTTCAAGGAAGGTAAAACCCTGCCAGTCGCCGAAGCTGACCTCGACCAGGCGCGGGTCGGTGCGGTAACCCTCGGCGGGCAGCCCCATGGCGACGCGGGCACGCTCCATGGTCTCGCGAGTGCGGCGCATCGGGCTGGCGACGAAATCGAAGGCGGCAGGATCGGCGATCAGTTCGCGCAGTTTTTCGCCGTTGCGGTCGGCCTGCCGGCGCCCGGTCTCGGTAATGTCATTCTCAGCCTGCCCCTGAAGGCGGCCTTCGCTGTTCCAGGCGGTCTGTCCGTGCCGGACGAAATAGATCAGCGGATACATGCCGGAAGCCAGCCCCCAAACCCGGCAACCGGCCGTTGCCGGTCACTCCTTGACGACGCTGATGTCGGGGGCGTCGACCGCCTTCATGCCGACGACGTGATAGCCCGAATCGACATGGTGCACCTCGCCGGTGACGCCGCGCGACAGGTCGGAGAGGAAATACAGGCCGGAATCGCCGACTTCCTCGGGGGTCACCGTACGCTTCAGCGGCGCATTGTATTCGTTCCACTTCAGGATGTAGCGGAAGTCGCCGATGCCGGAGGCAGCAAGCGTCTTCATCGGCCCGGCCGAGATCGCGTTGACGCGAATATTCTTGCCGCCGAGATCGACGGCGAGATAGCGCACGCTGGCTTCCAGTGCTGCCTTGGCGACGCCCATGACGTTGTAGTGCGGCATCACCTTCTCGGCGCCGTAATAGGTCAGCGTCAGCAGCGACCCGCCGTCCGGCATCAGCGCCTCGGCGCGCTTGGCCACATCGGTGAAGGAAAAGACGGAGATATCCATCGTCTTCTGGAAATTCGCGCGGGTGGTGTCGACGTAGCGGCCGTCAAGCTCCTCCTTGTCGGAGAAGGCGATGGCATGGACGACGAAGTCTATCTTGCCCCAGAGTTTTTCGACGGCGCCGAAAACCGCGTCCAGCGTCGAAGCATCCGTGACGTCGCAATGGCCGACGACATGTGCGCCAAGTTCCTGCGCTAGCGGTTCGACGCGCTTCTTGAAGGCATCGCCCTGATACGTCAGCGCGATCTCCGCGCCCTGGTCGGCGCAGGCCTTGGCGATGCCATAGGCGATCGACCGATTGTTGGCGACGCCCATGATCAGGCCGCGCTTGCCGGCCATCAGGCCCTGTCCACCCGCCATCGAAGCTGCTCCGAACTGGTTGCGTCCGCCCTATCGCACAGGCAAAACGCCGCATCAAGCGCGCAGCGACAGCACGTTCGATTTCGCCCCTGGATGACATTTGGCGGGTGATCGGCGCATCGAGGCTGTTATTCAGGCCAGCGTGCCTTGACGGCCCAGGCCCGCGCAACGAGGCGTATGGGGCCATCCGTTCCAAGCGTTGCCGCCAGTTGCGCCTTCAAGGCGGCTCGCCTTTCCGGCGTCAGGCTCGTGCAATAGCCCGGCGCAGGGCCGGCGCCCAGCGTGAACGGCAGCCAGAACGCCTCGAAATCGGGAAACACCGTATCGATCTCCAGCGGTTCGACGACCGGTGAAACCAGACCCGCCGCATGACAGATTCCGGCAAGCCCATCGTGCGTGCAGAACGGAAAACGCTTGCCCTCGTCCAGCGCGCCTGCATTTTCGTCGATCGCGGCCGCCGCTTTCCAGAAGGCATCGATGAAACCCATACCGCCGCCGGGATAGTCCCAGACATAGAAAGCCAGCAGCCCGCCCGGCTTCAGAACCCGGCGCATCTCGGCCAACGCCGCCTGCATGTCAGGGACGAAATTCAGCACCAGCGCCGAGGCGGCGACGTCAACACTGGCGTCCTCGGCCGGAAGGTTCAGCGCGCTCGCCGTCTCGAAACGGACGCGCCCGTCGCGGATCGCCGAGCGAGCATGCGCCAGGAAACCTTCCGACGGATCGACCGACAGGATCGATCGCGGCGCGCAGTTTGCGAGGATCGCCGCCGTCAGCGCACCCGTGCCGCAGCCAGCGTCGAGCCAGGCGGCGTCGCGCGGTGGCGCCAGCCAGTCGAGGAATTTGTCGGCCATCTGCCGGCTCCAGCGGCCCATATAAAGGTCATAGCTCTGCCCCGCGCTCCACGCGTCGAATTCGGCGGACTTGTTCATCTTTGTCTCCTCGATCGACCGGACCGTATTCTCGCCGTACGCGGAATGGTCCCAAGCCTCCTGCGAGGCGCTCTTGCATCCGGCCGCCGACGACCGGGGATGCGGCCTATCCGGCGACTTTGCGCCAGGGGATGAGCATTCCCACCTGCCTGCGATAGGCGCGATACTGATCGCCGAACATCGCGACGAGATCCCGTTCCTCGAGGAAGATGCCGAGCAGGATGTAGCCGGTGGTGCCAACCGAGAACAGGAGATGGCCCCATGTCATCGACGGCGTCGCCCAAAAAGCCAGCAGAAAGCCGACATAGAGCGGGTGCCGGACCCATTTGTAGAACAGCGGCGTCCTGAAAACTGGCGCCGGCAATTCCTTCCTGTGCAGGCCGGCAAAAACCTGTCGTAACCCGAACAGTTCGAAATGGTTGATCAGAAAGGTGCTGATCAGCAATATCCCCCAGCCCAGCCAGAATACGCCGTTGATGACCGTGACCCAGAACGGATCGACGATCGTCCAGACGGGCTCGGGCATCGGCCGCCATTGCCAGTAAAGCAGCAGCAGGACGAGGCTGGCGAGCAGCACATAGGTGCTGCGTTCCGCCGGCTCCGGCACATGCCGCGTCCACCATCGCTTGAACGCCGGCCGCGCCATGATGCTGTGCTGCGCGGCGAAGAGACCGAGCAGCAGGACATTGACGACCAGGGCCTCGACCGGACTGCCCGCCACACCGGAATCGATCGACTTCGGAACGACGAAGTTGCCGACGAAACCGATCGCATAGAGGAACGAGCCCAGGAATATCAGGTATGTGGCAATGCCGTAGATAAGGGTTATCGCGCCGGCCATTATCTCCTCCAAAATGTCGACAGAATTCGGTCGATCGACCGACTGATATGTGATAGAAACCACAACAATGTGGAAATGTCAACTTTGTCGATTTTGCGACGAACCAAGAGGCGGAGAACAGCCCGATTCTTCATATGTCGACGGCAGTGTGTTTCGTCGGGGACCTGCCCGCGCCATGACCCCGCCCGGCGCACAGCTTTGCCTGGCCGCTCAGCAAGTACTCATCCCGTCTTGCCCGATGAGAAACCAGAATGAGGTCTTGGCCGTCGGGAAATGCTCTGAGTATGGTGGCGCGGCCGTGGATAGGAGATGCCATGACCCGCCCTCAGCGTGTCCCATCGTGCGACGGGAATACCTGATGAAAGACAGTTCACGCCAATCGCCTGCCGGGACTTCGCCTGGGGCAAGACGTGACACGCGGGCCGACCTGCTGGCAGCCGCCGAGATATGTCTGAACCGCGATGGTTATGCCGAGCTGTCGACGCGGCGCGTCGCCGAGGAAGCCGGCGTTCCGCTGAGCCAGATCCACTATCATTTCGGCTCCAAGGAGCGCCTGATCCTGGCTTTGCTCGATCATCTGAACGAACGCCTGCTAAAGCGCCAGGCCGCGACTTTCGCCGCTGATATGCCGCTGTGGCGCCGTTGGGAGCGTGCATGCGATCATCTCGACGAGGATCTCGCGTCCGGCTACGTCCGCGTCCTGCACGAAATGATCGCAGCGAGCTGGTCGAGCCCTGAAATAGCCAAGGCGGTGCGCCGCGATCTGCGTGGCTGGTTCGAGCTGCTGGCCGGGCTAGCCGAGGAAGCCGCCCGGAAGTTCGGCGGTCTCGGGCAGTTTTCCGCAGCCGAAGTGGCCAGCCTCGTCAGCGCCGTTTTCCTCGGCAGCGAAACGATGATCCTGCTGGAGATCGAGAGCAGGCACGTCCCCGTCAGGCAGGCGCTTCGCCGCTTCGGCGAGACGATCCGACAGATCGAGGAGACTTCGATGGAGGAAGCTTCCTCGAAAATTCAGACCTGAGCTTCGCCTTTCCGCGGCCTTTGGGCGAAACCCGGCAGCGTCGTCTCAGCCGCGCCGCTTGCGCGCCAGCGCCTCCAGCTCGGGATCCGGCGTTTCCGGAAGCATGACGCGCAGGTGGACGTAGAGGTCGGCATGGCCTCCGGTCTTGACAGGCAGCCCCCTGCCCTTCAGCCGCAGCACCTTGTCGGAGCTCGACCATGGTGGCACGGTGACGGCCACCTTGCCGGTCGGCGTCTCGACGGCGACCTTTTCGCCGAGCACCGCGTCTTCCAGCGGAACCGGCTGGTCGACATGCAGGTCGCGACCCTCGATGCGGTAGCGCGCGTGCCTGCGGATATGGATTTTGACCAGCGCGTCGCCCGCGCCGCCTGGCCCCTGTTCGCCCTGGCCCTTCAGCCTGATCGTCTGGCCTTCCTCGACATAGGCCGGCAGTTTCACCGCCAGCTTGCGGCCGTCAGGGAAGATCGCGCTGACCTTCGCAGCCGTTGCGAGTTCCTCGATGCTGACATCGAGCGTGGCGTTCAGATCCTCCCCGACCGGAGGCTGGCGCATGCCGCGTCCGCCTGGAAAACCCTGACCGCCGCCCGGAAAACCGCCCTGGCCAAAAATCTCGCTGAAAATGTCGGCCGCTTCGCCGCCACCGGTGCGGAACTCGAAACGCGACCCGCCCGGTCCCTGCTGCCTGCGGAATCCGGCGAACGGATCCCCGCCGGGATGTCCCTCGAAACCCTGGAACTTCGGCTTGCCCTCGGCATCGATCTCGCCACGGTCGTAGGCCCCGCGGTTCTTGTCATCGCCGACGATGTCGTAGGCCTGGGTCGCTGCGTTGAAGCGCTCCTTGGCCTTCGGATCGTCGGGATTCTGATCCGGGTGGTATTTCTTGGCCAGCTTTCGGTAGGCCGATTTTATGTCCTTGGCCGTCGCGGTCTTCGCAACGCCCAGCACCTCATAGGGATCGCGCATTCATACTGCCTGCGGCATGGGGTTGATGTCGCCCCTTATATGCGTCGCACTAGGAACAAATTCCAGAGGGCGGAACGAAAGAAGCAAGCTGATTCACCGGGTCAGGATGCGCCAAATCGCTCCATTCGCCAAGCGCCGGGCGCGACCATGCAGACCTGCCCGTTGTAGAGCGCCACCCCGTCGAAACTTTCCCGCGAGGTGACGAAACGGCGGCAGAGCATGCCGGCGCTTTTGTCCTCGACCAGGCTGCTGATCGCGCCGCGCGCGCCGGTATCGGCATTGGCCCAGGGGATCGGTGCGCCCTTCAGTGATTCGACGTCGGCCGACGACACGGCGTTGCGGATCGTCGCCTCATCGGAAATCTGTTCGGGGCTTGCCGTTGCGGCGGGCGCGTCGCCAACGGAGCCCGTGAGGATCGTCGGATCGGTCTCGGCCTTGGAAAGGCTGAAGCCGCCGGACGCGCATCCACCCAAAACCAGTGAGGCCAGAACGGCTGCAAGCAGGCCGGCGCGGCGCGCCGGACAACAATGAACGTCCACTGAGGCTTGCGCGCCTCTCAACAATCGGCAATCTCCCCGCACTGCCGGACGGAATGGAGGCGGAGAATGAACCAGGACACGTTAAGAAGCGGTGACTTCACCGAAAGCACCGAGCCGTTCCGGCTTTTCGCGGAATGGCTGGAGGACGCGACGAAGAGCGAAACCAACGATCCGAACGGCGTGGCGCTGGCAACCGTCGATGCCGACGGCATGCCGAATGTCCGCATGGTGCTGCTGAAGGGTTTTGATGAACGCGGTTTTGTCTTCTACACCAATTTCGAGAGCGCCAAGGGCCGCGAGATTCTTGGCACCATGAAGGCCGCCATGTGTTTTCACTGGAAGTCGCTGCGCCGGCAGGTGCGCATCCGCGGCCCGGTCGAGATCGTCTCGGATGCGGAAGCGGATGACTACTATGCCACCCGCCCGCGCGGCAGCCGCATCGGCGCCTGGGCATCGAAGCAGTCGCGGCCGCTGGAAAGCCGCTTCGCGCTGGAAAAGGCGGTGGCCGAATGCACGGCGAAATACCCGATCGGCAGCATCCCGCGCCCAAAATATTGGTCGGGATTCCGCATCATGCCGTCGTCGATGGAGTTCTGGCACGACCGCCCGTTCCGCCTGCACGACCGCGTGATTTTCACGCGCGACGGTGACGGCTGGGCGAAGGCGCGGCTTTATCCGTGATTCGCGCTCTTTTGTTCAGCACGCAGCCGGCACGGTAACCGACAGGGCAAAGGCCGAAGGATAGCCGCGCGCTACGCGCTTCTGCGCATCAGCCAGCGCGCCGCGGCGACAAACGCAAAGGCGAGCAGCGGCCAGACGGCCCAGAACTCGCCCTGCCACGACGCCAGGTTTATGCCGGTGATGAACAGGCCCATGACAAGCAGGATCGCATGGGTACGGCCGAAACGTGTGGTGCGGCGCGCCCAGTCGAGGCCGGCAATCAGAGCGAACACGAGAAGCGGCCAGCGCGCCCAGAACACCTGCGGCGAGGCGATGAGGTTGATCGCCACCAGCGCGACGCCGATCACGACGAGGGTCGCCTGCTTGCGGTCGAGGCGAAACCCCAGCACGTTGAGGCGTGACCCGGAAGCGTGCTCCTCCGCCATCGCCGGCATTGGCCGCGCCGCCCGTTCGGCCGCCTGCCGGCCCCAGTTCGCCGCCTGCGCGGCGGCCGGCTCGCCGATGCGCACCGCGTAGCTCGGAATCGCCTCGTCGATGTTCTTGACCGACAGGTTGCCCAAAAACTCGAAGCCGACCGGCATCTTGTTGCGCACCTGGTCGTAAACGGTGTTGGAGATCAGGATGCCGCCGGCCTTGGCTTCGGCCTGCAGCCGCGCGGCGATGTTGACGCCGTCGCCGTAGATGTCGTTGCCGTCGACGATGACGTCGCCGAGATTGATGCCGATGCGGAAGAACATGCGCTCGCCGTCGGGGCGCTCGGCATTGTTCGTCGCCAGTTCGTTCTGGACGTCGACCGCCGCGCGCACCGCCGCGACCACGCTCGGGAACTCGGCAATCACGCCGTCGCCCCAGGTGTTGACGACGCGCCCACCATGTCCGGCTATCAGGCGAGCCATCGCGTCGCGATAGGCCTTTAGGGTCGCGAAAGTGCCTTCCTCGTCGGCTTCCATCAGCCGCGAAAAACCTTGCACGTCGGCGGAAAAGACGGTGGTCAGCTTGCGGTTGGCGGTCTCCATCGCCTCTTTCCCTCTACCGGCATCGACAACGCCCATGTGACCATATCCGCACAGCCCTAGCGAAAATAGGTGTTGACGCGGCGTCATTCAACTGGCGCCAGACAGTTCGGCCACAGCCACGATGCCGGCGTTTCAACGGCACGGATTACAAAGATTTAATGGCAACCTGGCGGTTGCCGCGCCGTTGATTCCGGTGGCCCCAGCGGGCGCATGATTCATGAGGTTTCGAAATGTACAAGCTCCTGTGCTCTGCCTGCGCGGCGGCAATGTCGCTCGCCGTAATGGCTTCCACCGCTCCCGCCTATGCGATGGGTGGGCCTTCCCTGGCGTCTGATCAAGCCGGCTTCACTGATGTGCGCTACGATCATGGTCGGCATGGCGGTGGCGGGTGGCATGGCGGCGGTGACTGGGGCCATCGCTACTATCGCCATGGCGGCTACGGCGGCTGGTGGATTCCGCCGGCGGCCGGTTTCGTCACCGGCGCCATCATCGGTAACGCGCTCGCCTCGCCGCCGGTCTATGAACGGGTCGCGCCGGCCGGCAATGCGCATGTCCGCTGGTGCTACGAGCACCATGCGAACTACAACCCCTACAACAACACGTTTCGGGACGGTTACGGCTACCGGCACATCTGCTACGCGCCGGTGTGACCATCCAGGCATAACCGGGTGAAAAGTCGTCGCCAGCCGGCCACATGAACCCGACCCGAATCGGTTACCCGCAGCCGGCCGCGTTCAATCGCGGCCGGCGGGGGTTTTCGGCGTCAACCCTGTTTCTTGCGTGATAGGAAGGCGGCGAAGGCGTTGCGCGCCTCGTCCGACTTCAGCCGGGCGCGAAAATGCTCGTTTTCTTCGTTGATGCGCGCGACGACCGCATCGCGCGGGCCGCGCATCAGGTCGCGGGCAATCTTCAGCGCTTCCGGCGGCTTGGCTGCGATCTTGTCCGCCATGGCCAGCGTGTCGGCCTCCAGCCGGTCCTCCGGCGCGATGGCATGGATCAGCCCCGCGGCAAGCGCGCCTTCGGCCGGCAGCGGCTCGCCCAGCCCAAGCAGCGCGAAGGCGCGCTGGTGACCGAGCAGTTTCGGCGCCAGCAGGCTGGACGCCGCCTCCGGAACCAGCCCCAGATCGACGAAGGGCGTATGGAACGCGGTGCGGGTGGTGGCGATGGTAATGTCGCAGTGCAGGTTGAGCGTCGCGCCGATGCCGACGGCGATGCCATCGACACCCGAAATCATCGGCTTTTCCACCGTCGCCAGCGCCAGCAGGAAATCCCAGACTTCCGTGCCGCCATCGCCGCCCATCGCCACCGCCATGAAGTCGGCGAGGTCGTTGCCGGCGGAAAAAGCGCCGGGCACGCCGAGGAAGACATGGACGCGCACCGCCGGGTCGGCGTCGCCGGCGGCGAGAGCCGCCGACAACGCGCCATACATGGCGCGGGTGATGGCGTTCTTCTTGTCCGGCCGGTTCAGGCGGATGACCTGCACCGCGCCGCGCCGTTCGATCATGATATGGTCGCTCACACTGTTCCTCCGGTTCAGGCGATCAGGGTTTTTGCGGCCGCTTCGAGACTCTCGCCGCCATTGATGACGCGGTCGCGCAGCGCGCCCGTCTCGCCCGCAAGGTTTTCGGCGAAGAAGCGGCAGAGCGCGATCCGCTCCGCCGCGCCGGATTTCACTGCACCCCGCGCCTGCATGGCGGCGCCCGAGGCGAGCGCGAACAGCCTGAGATAAGGCGTCGCACCGGCCAACGCCGCCTGCATGCGACCCTCCGCCAGCATGGCGAGCAGGGCATCGGTCGCGGCTTGCAGGTTGTCCAGCGCGCCTTCGATCTTTTCGGCGCTGCGCCCCATCCCCGCGAGATTCGAATTTCGAAGTGCCTCCGCGTCATGGCGCAGTTCGGTGACATAGCCGCGAACATGCTCCCCGCCCGACTGCGGCAGTTTCCGCGTGACGAGGTCGATCGCCTGGATGCCGTTTGTGCCTTCATAGATCGGCGCGATGCGGGCATCGCGTAGCAGAGCGGCGGCGCCCGTCTCCTCGATGAAACCCATGCCGCCATGCACCTGCACGCCGAGCGAAGCGACGTCGACGCCGACATCGGTGGAAAAGGCCTTCGCCACCGGCGTCAGCAGATTGGCGCGCTCCTGCCAGAACGCCGCCTCATCGCCGCCGGCGCGCGCCATGTCGATGGCATGCGCGCAGCAATAGGCGATCGAACGCGCGGCCTGCGTCAGCGCCTTCATGGTGAGCAGCGTGCGCTGGGTGTCCGGATGGTGGACGATCGGGGCCATGCCTTCACCCACATGGGACGGCGCTTTGCCTTGCCGGCGCTCATTGGCGTAGGCCAACGCCTTCTGGAACGCCGCCTCGGCAACCGCGACGCCCTGCATGCCGACGGCGAGACGCGCATTGTTCATCATCGTGAACATGCAGGCGAGGCCCTTGTTCTCCTCGCCCACCAGCCAGCCGACGGCGCCCGGTTCGCGATCCTCAGCGAAACCGTCGCCATAGATCATCGTGCAGGTCGGCGAGGCATGAATGCCGAGCTTGTGTTCCAGCGAGGAACAGAACACGTCGTTGCGGGAGCCTAGTGACCCGTCCTCGTTCACCAGGAATTTCGGCACCAGAAACAGCGAAATGCCGCGCGTGCCGGCCGGCGCGTCGGGCAGCCGCGCCAAAACGAGGTGCACGATGTTGTCCGAAAAATCGTGCTCGCCATAGGTGATGAAGATTTTCTGGCCGAAGATGCGGTAGGTACCGTCGCTGGCCCGCTCGGCGCGCGTGCGCAATGCCGCCAGATCGGAGCCCGCCTGCGGCTCGGTGAGGTTCATCGTCCCCATCCACTCGCCCGACACCAGCTTTTCCAAATAGATCGCCTGCAACTCCGGCGAGGCATGTTTGTGGAGCGCTTCGACAGCGCCCATGGTCAGCGTCGGGCCGATGCCGAAGGCCATGGAGCCGGAGTTCCACATTTCGATCGCCGCGACCGCCAGCATGGTGGGCAGGCCCTGGCCGCCGAACTCGGCCGGACCGGAGAGCGCGTTCCATCCGCCGTCGATCCAGCGGCGGTAAAGCTCCTTCCAGCCGTCGGGCATGTGCACGGAAGCGCCTTCCAGCACCGCACCCTGACGGTCGCCGTTGGCACGCAACGGCGCGACTTCCTCAGTGGCGAATCGGCCCGCCTCGGCCAGCACCGCATCGGCCACGTCCTCGGAAAGGTCGCCGAGCACGCCCGCATCGAGCGCCGCCTTCAGGCCCGCCACGTGCTTCAGCGTGAAGGCGATCTCGTCGACAGGCGCGCGGTACATCGGCACTCTCTCCTCCCGGGACGCGGCGGCCCCATTGCCTTTCCGATAGGTTCTTTTGACGTAAACGTCAATTGAAGAGGCTCGGCACCAGCGGCATTCTGCGCTAAGGGAGAGGACGCTCCTGCTCGATCGCCCGAGGCCGAAAAATGCTCGCCAGACCCGAAACCCGCCGCTGCGTCGAATGCGGCCTGCCGTACAACATGCCGGGCTTCAACTATCACCACGGACAGATCGAGAACGGTCCGGCCTACTGGTCCGATCGAGGCATATTGTGCTCGCCGGCGTGTTCGCTGACGCATTTTAAACGGCGCGAGGCGGAGGGGACATTGCCATCCATGCCGGCGCCGAACCCGTTCGAGTTCGGGCGGTGAAGGGGAACCGAACCAACTTTCTATTGCAATAAAGGTTGCAGTTTATGGAACCTTCCCTGAACGCCAGGCGGTTTTGTGTGGAGACGGTCGCAATTCCAGGCCAGGGCGGCCGGTCTGGAACTACGTTGGTGAAGATATTCGATGGCGGCGCTCAGGTTGGTGAATACGAACGAGACTATCCCGGTTTTGGCAAATCAACGTTTGAGCCTTTTCCGATTGGCGACTCCTGGTACGCACTGTACTCGAAAAACTATACTGCCACACGAATAATGAGCCTGCCTGACTGTAGGGACATTGGTGGGGAAGAGCCTGCATCCCACGGCTTCTGCCCTGTCGAACTCTATGTGCCCATCTACAAGAAGGTGACTTGGAGAATCAGGGAAACCGGCGAGGAAAAGGAGGATTGGTGGTTTGAAGAATCACTTGAAAAGGATGGCGAGCCCAGGAACTCCGATTGGCGTGAATTAATATCAGTAAGCCAGTGGCAATCTCTGTCGACCGGCTTTGTGGCCGGATGCGTTTGGGGTGACGACAACACATGGAAGGTCCAAGTTTTCGACCTCTCAAGCGCGGCAGAGGGTGTGATTGAACGTTCAGAACGGTTTGGCCATGTTGAACTCGTTGAGAGAATGTCTTTAAGAGAAGCGCTCCGTTTTGACCGGTTTATGCCCCATTGGGAATTGCGGGCCACACTTATACGCCGTGAGCGGCGGGATGTTGCTTCCGGCGCCCTCATTGATCCCTATGATGAATAGTCCAACTGGCTCCCTTGATTTGCGGGACGGATCGGATCGATGAGCGTCCATAATTATCCCCCGCTGCTGGTGCCTGTCATCGGTATCGCCGCCGTCTTGGTTGCGCTGCGTTGGCAGGATGCAGTGCTGAAGGACCGTTTGCATTACGGCGAATGATGCTAGCCGCCAGAGGTCACCGCAGAAACGGCTTCACCTTGTCGCCCGGCCGCGCCAGCACTGTGCCCTTGGGCGTGATCACGATCGGCCGGTTGATCAGGATCGGATTCTTCAGCATGAAGTCGATGATCTGATCGTCGCTCCATTTCGGGTCGGCGAGGTTCAGCTTCTCATAGACCTTCTCGTTCTGGCGCAGCAGGCCGCGCGGCTTGATGCCGAGCGCCTTGATCAATTCCTTCAACTTCTCACGGGTCGGCGGCGTGACCAGATATTCGATGATCGTCGGCTCGATCCCGGCCTGCCGGATCAGGTCGAGCGCCAGCAGCGAGGACGTGCATTTCGGGTGATGGTAGATCGTGACGCTCATGCGTTCTTCTCCCTTTCGACGGCCCGGAAGCCGATGTCGCGGCGGCAAAACCCTTGCGGCCAATCGATCGCATCGACACCCGAATAGGCGCGCGCCTGCGCCTCAGTGACGGTCTTGCCGACCGCCGTGACATTGAGAACGCGACCTCCGCTGGCGACGATGTCGCCGTCCTTCAATGCGGTTCCCGCATGGAATATTTCGACCCCTTCGGGCACCTGGTCCAGCCCGGAAATCACGCCGCCGCGCTCCGGCGTGCCCGGATAGCCGTTGGCGGCCATGACGACCGTCAGCGCCGCCTCATCGCGCCAGCGGGCCGACATATGCGCAAGTTGGCCGTCCGCCGCCGCCGAAAGCAACACCAGCAGATCGTCCTTCAGCCGCATCATCAGCACCTGGCATTCGGGATCGCCGAAGCGGACATTGTATTCGATCAGTTTTGGCCCGTCGGCGCCGATCATCAGGCCGGCGAACAGCACCCCGGAAAACGGCGAGCCGAGTTCGGCCATGCCGCGCATGGTTGGTTCGATGATCTCGCGCATGGTGCGGTCAATCATCTCGGGCGTCATCACCGGCGCCGGCGAATAGGCACCCATGCCGCCCGTATTGGGTCCGGTGTCGCCCTCGCCTACCCGCTTGTGATCCTGCGCCGTGCCGAACGGCAACGCTGTCGTGCCGTCGCAAAGGCAGAAAAAGCTCGCTTCCTCACCGGTCAAAAATTCCTCGACGACGACCTCGGCGCCGGCAGCGCCGAAACTGCCATCGAAGCAGGCAGCCACCGCTTCTTGCGCTTCCTCGACTGTCATCGCCACCGTCACGCCCTTGCCGGCGGCAAGTCCGTCGGCCTTGACGACGATCGGCGCGCCCTGCCTGCGGACATAGGCTGCGGCTTCCACGGCGTCGGTGAAGCGGCCGTAGGCCGCGGTCGGGATGCTGAAACGGGCACACAGATCTTTTGTAAAACCCTTCGAGCCCTCCAGGCGCGCGGCCACTTTGGACGGCCCGAAAACGCGGATGCCAGCGACGCGCAAATCGTCGGCTAAGCCGGCGACAAGCGGCGCTTCCGGCCCGACAATGACGAGGTCTATTCGCTTATCCTTGCACCATGCGGCGACCGCCGCATGGTCGCCGATGTCGAGCGTAACGATTTCGGCTTCCTTCGCGATGCCCGGATTGCCCGGCGCTGCATAGAGTTTTGTCAGCAGCGGCGACGCCGAAAGTTTCCACGCCAGCGCATGCTCGCGTCCGCCGGAGCCGATCAAAAGAACATTCATGCCGAAACCACCTCGCAGCCGATCGCCGCCCACCCGCTATTGGCGATGCGGCGCAGGGTCAAGCCTGATGCAGCGAAAGACCGATGCACATCACCGCTTGTAGTGGAAGCGGCACGAAGCGATCTCGACGGACTGGGTCTCACCGGTGCTGGCGACACGATAAACCAAGCGATGTTCGTGATTGATGCGACGTGACCACCAGCCCGACATTTCATTGCGAAGCGGCTCGGGCTTGCCCAGACCAACGAACGGATGACGCATCGCGTCCGAAATCAGTTCGTTTATCCGCTGGACAATGACACGATCCTGTTCCTGCCATTGCAGATAGTCCGACCAGGACGATCGGGCGAAGATGATCCTCACGGGTCGATCAGATCGCGTTCGGTTCCTTTGCCGGCATCAAGTTCTGCAATCGATTCCAAAAGCCGCTCGGCATTTGCCGGGCTGCTGAGAAGGTAAGTCGTCTCCTTCATCCCCTCCCAGTCCGCCAGGGAAACGATAACGACAGGCTCGTGGCCCTGGCGGGTCACGATCAGTTCGGCCCGGTCATTCTCAACCTTGTCGAGATGCGTGGCGAGGTTGTTGCGCAGGTCGGTAAAGGTGACATAGGGCATGGAACATCCCTCCGCTCGTTTCTGTACATATATTCGTACAGATTTCGACCGGCAAGGTTCAATTGCCCCTTTCAGACCTCAACGCTGCGGCCAACGCCCAGGTCGCCGCTTCACCGGCTACGGCAACCAACTGATCAGAACTTTTGCGCGGTCTGTTCGTCCGGCAGGTGCTCGCAGCGGATCTTCATGTACTCGTCCGGCCGCCGGCCGATCGTCGCCGTGCTGGCAACCAGCGCCTGCCCCTGCAGGGCGCAGGTCATGACGCTTGTCACTTGCGGGCCGCTGATCATGTCGAGCGCGGTCTCGCGCTGGCAGTCCTGCGGCGACACCTCGGTGGAGCAGATGAGTATCAGAATGCGGAGCATGCACTTCACCCCAAGCCAGTGAATCTGCCTCCCACACGCAGACTGCATGAAATTTGCTGCAATGCAAAATGAAATATTGCGTCGCAACATTACCGAAAGTGTGCGGCAACGCGTTGCTTGACGGAACCGTCGCCTGCTGCCACTCAATCGGCCATGGAAACCATCCAGTCCCGTTCCGGCCAGGGCCGAGTCGCCGACGCGCCGAGCCGCCACTGGGTCTACCGTCTCCTGCCGCGCGGGCTATGGCCTTATGCGCAACTGGCGCGGTGGGACCGGCCGATCGGCTGGCAGTTGCTGCTGTTGCCGTGCTGGTGGTCGGCGGCACTGGCCGCAGTCGCCTATGCGCGGCCGGGCGACACACTCATGAGTCTGCTGCCGTCCCCCTGGGTATTGTTCCTGTTTCTGGCGGGCGCGATTGCCATGCGTGGGGCGGGCTGCACCTACAACGACATCGTCGACGAGGACATCGATGCCGGCGTAGAGCGCACCCGATCACGGCCCTTGCCGTCGGGCCAGGTGAGCCGGAAACAGGCGTGGGTTTTCCTTGTCATCCAGGCGCTTGTTGGACTTGTCGTGCTGCTGCAGTTCAACAGTTTTGCCATCCTGGTCGGCCTCTGTTCGCTGGTGGTCGTCGCCGCCTATCCGTTCATGAAGAGAATCACCGACTGGCCGCAACTGGTTCTGGGGCTTGCGTTTTCCTGGGGCGCGCTGATGGGCTGGGCCGCCGAGTTCGGCGATTTGGACGGTCCGGCGATCATGCTTTACGCCGGCTCGATCATGTGGGTGATCGGCTACGACACGATCTACGCGCACCAGGACAAGGAGGACGACGCGCTGGTCGGCGTGCGCTCGACGGCGCGGCTTTTCGGCGACAATACAAAGGCTTGGCTGACCGGCCTCTATGCCGGGGCGCTGGCTTGTTTCGCGCTTGCCTTCGCCGCCGCGGAAGCCCCGCTGCCGGCATTGGCTGGGCTGGTCGCGGCCGGCGCGCATATGGCGCGGCAGGTGTGGGTGCTGGACATCGACGATCCGAAACAGTGCCTGGCGCTGTTCCACTCGAACAAGATCGTCGGTTTGCTGATTTTCCTCGGCCTGATCGGCGGCGCGCTGTGGATCGCGCTGAAGCCGGTGGTCGGCCCCTGAGCGCGGCCCTCAGTTCGGCGCGACGATCTCTTCGCCCTGAACGACCAGCCGCAATCCGAGGTCGCCGGTGCGGCGGCGCATGAGGAAGCGCGGCCGGCGCTGGTTGGTCGACTTGCCCTGGCGGCGCATCTGCGGCGGCATCGGGCGGATCGCCTTGCCGAGCGATTCTTCGAGTTCGCGGGCGACGCCGTCGGCCTCGACCAGCAGCATCGGCAGGCCGTAGGCTTCCGACCAGGCGCGCCAGTCGGCGGCAACGTCGTCGAGATCCTCGGCCACCAGCAGCGGCACCGACAGCATGGGGTCGCGGTGCATCAGTTCCAGCGTCACCGTGACATGGCCACGATCGTCCTCGATGGCGCGCGCCGCCACCCCGCGGAAAGCGCGCGCCGGCAGGGCGACCGTCACCGGAAGGCCGCACCTGTCGAGGACGCGGCGCAGCACCGCGCCGCGATGGTCGATCGTGAAAGTGACATCGCCGAAGTCGTCGCGTGTCGCATAGCTCACCACCTGCGGCAGGCGGGAAGGGTCGAGGCGCATGTTGCGCCCCGCCCAGACTGGCTTCAGCCCGGTGCTCATTTGCCGTCTCCTGTTACTCCCGAGAGCCGGTGGCTCCCTGCCCCGGTTTTCCCCGGGCTTCTTATGGGAGCGACAATACGCGCCAGCCTTATCGGCCCGCTTAAGAAAGTCGGTTAAATTTTGCTGATCCGTCCGATGGTTAGCGGAATGCAACCGGATGGAAGAATTTGGAAAGAGGGATCAAGAAGGGGTAAATTTTGTAGCGCGACATTTCGGATGGCACGACGCGACATTTCACTTGTCACTGATCTGAGCGAAATTTAGCCATTCGACGCGATGATCTGGGGATAGATCATCCCAATGCGCGCTTACGGCTGCCGCACCGTCCTTCCACCGATCCAGTGCCGACGATACAATCCATCTAGGAGAAATGAACTCAAGACCTATCCTTGCGATTAGGTTCTCGGAAATGACGGCCAATCCACCTTCATCGGGGCTTCCATCGAAATGCAGATGGAATGCCGGATCGGTGCCATCCACCCACGCTTTCTTGCCATGCATCGCCGCAAACTCGATCAGCGCATCTGGCTCAACCATGACCATGATCACGAGCTTGCCGCTTATAAAATCCCAAAGGTCCTGCTTGTTCTTGATCGAAAGAACGAAAGGTTGGAAGGGCGCCCACGACCTTGTTGACTTCAACTGGTTCAACATGAAGGCCCAGGGCCGCTTAGCCCCTGAAGAAGCGAGTACGTCCGCGACAGGAACTTGGCATTCCTCAAACACGATGTACGTCAGCCCGCTCTCGGGCCGACGCACTGCATGGCCGAGCGCCCTCGCTTCTGCAATGCATTCATTGAGGTCTGCCTCATAAGAGATTTCAGGTAAGGCTGACGCATGCCGGGTCAGAAATGGTATTCCGCGCAATCCGACACTCTGGTCAGTTTCAAAAAAAGAGTGAAGCTTTTCGATGCTTCGAAATTGCTTCTTCGCCCTTGGATTTTTGCTCTTCGCGGCTTTCACCTCGATCAAGTATGGAGCGGAATTGCCCATGAGGCATATATCCCCATGGCGGATGGTGTTTGTTATGTCAGTGAGCAGCGCCGGCACACCGTGCTGGATTGCGGAGTCTAGAACGCCTAGTTCGAACGCCAAGCCAGCTTTGTCGATGATGAAGCCCGCATCCTGCTTTGGATTTGCATTCTTAGTGCTGAAGTACGTATGTTTGAGCGCGTATTTGTCCATGTAGAGGAAAGCGATCGCGTCCCCGAAACCTCGCCAAATGAAGTTGCACCGTCTGAAACCGTCGATGCGACTATCCAGATAGGAAATGCTTTTCGCGCCGGCAGCGTCACTGGCTTTCATATCCTTCAATCTGCGAATACGCTGCTCTGAGCGCGCAATCTCACTGAGAAGTAGGTGTTGAAGCGCTTTTAGAGATTGAAAGTCGTCCAGATCGGCTCGCAGTGCCTCTAACAGCCCATGAGCGCGATCGAACGATCGCTTCCGATATCCCAACATGACGAGTCTCACGAATTGAACACGGAGCATCCTGTTTGCAGGAAGGCATCCGGTCCGCTTTGAGCTCTCGGGTGCAATACTGCAACTAGCCGGCTCTTCTCCGCTTACGCCTAAAAGCTCTTAAAATCATTCTGCACGGATTTAGGTATCCGTTTGGTTTCCTTGAACTCACGGCGTGAGGTGATCTGGAAGCGCAGCGTGTCCATGGACTGCGGGTAGTGACGCTGCAGGATGCGGGAGAGGTTCGACACCTCGCCGTTGCCATCGTTGATGACCTCGGCCGGCGGCCGGCGGGTGCGGCGGAAGAATACGCCGCCCATGCCGACGAACGGCTCGGCGGGCGGCTTGATGAGCACTGATCGGCAGAGGCGCCGACAAGCGGCCTTAAGAGCTTCCTCCGTGCTCAGCCCGCATCGGAAAAATTGCTGTCGATCGGCAGGGTGCGGATGCGCTTGCCGGTGGCGGCGAAGATGGCATTGGTCACAGCCGGCGCGACCACCGCGGTGGGCGGCTCGCCGATGCCGCCGGGAGCCTCTGTGCTTGAGACCAGATGGGTCTCGACCACCGGAACCTCGTCGATGCGCATCGGCAGGTAGGTGTCGAAATTGCTCTGCTCCACCCTTCCGTCCTTCAGCGTGATCTGGCCGTGCAGCGCGGCTGTAAGGCCGAAGATCGTGCCGCCCTCGATTTGGGCGGCGATCGTGTCCGGATTGATCACAATGCCGCAATCGACGGCGCAGACGATCCGGTGGACTTTCACCGCCCCGTCCTTGACCTCGACCTCCGCCACCTGGGCGAGATAGCTGCCGAAGCCGACCTCGACGGAAACGCCCCGTCCCCTTCCGGCCGGCAGCGGCGTGCCCCAGCCGGCTTTTTCCGCTGCCAGCTCAGCACGGCGAGCGCACGCGGATTGTGCGCCAGCAGCGCCTTGCGGTAGGCGACCGGGTCCTGCTTCGCCGCGGCCGCCAGTTCGTCGATAAAACTCTCCACGACGAAGACGCTGTGCGTCACGCCGACGCCGCGCCAGAAGGCGGTCTGCACGCCGGGCGGTTCGACCCGGACGTATTCGACATGAATGTTGGGCAAGTGATAGGGCGGTTCTGCCGACCCCTCCACCGCGTCGAAGTCGACGCCGTTCTGGAAGAAGGGCGGCGCATAGCGCGCAGCGACCGAGGAGCCGGAAACCCGGTGCGTCCAGGCTATCGGTTTGCCCTCGGCGTCCAGCCCCGCCGACAGCCGGTCATAATAATAGGGCCGGAACATGTCGTGCTGGATATCCTCCTCACGGCTCCAGACAACCTTGACCGGTCCCTCCACATGCCGGCCGATCCTGGCAGCGAGCGCCGAACCGTCGACATCGAGCCGCCGGCCGAAACCCCCACCAATCAGATGGTTGTGAACCTTGACCGCTTCCTTCGGCAGGCCGGTGACTTCCGCCACCGTGCTCTGGGTTAGCGTCGGCGCCTGGGTGCCGACCCAGATGTCGCAGCCGTCGCCGCGCGCATGCACGGTGCAGTTCATCGGCTCCATCGTCGCGTGGGCGAGCAACGGCATCTGATAGACGGCGTCGATCCGTTGCGCCGCCCCTGCAAACGCCTTGTCGACGTCGCCTTCCTGGCGAGCCACCGCGCCGGGTTTTTGCGATGCTTCGTCGAGCTGGCGGATGATGTCGGCAGTACTGACTGCCGCGTTGGGACCGTCATCCCATTGGATCGACGCCGCCTCCAGCCCCTTCTTGGCCGCGCCCAGATGGTCGGCGACCACGGCCACGGCGTTTTCGATCTGCACAACCTGGCGCACGCCCTTGACGGCGCGGGCCGCCGCCTCGTCCACCGTTTTCGGCTTGCCGCCGAGCACGGGCGAGATGGCGACCGCCGCGATCCCCATGCCGGGCAGCTTCATGTCGATGCCGAACTCGGCCTTGCCGTTGACCTTGTCCGGCGTGTCCAGCCGCTTGGCCGGCGTGCCGATGAGGGTGAAATCTTTTGGGTCCTTCAGCGTCACGCTGTCGGGCGCCGGCACCGGCAGGGCGGCGGCTTCCTCGACCAGTTCGCCGTAGCCCAGGCTGCGCGAGCCGGCACCGTCGAACACCTTGCCTTTCTCGGCCCTGCAGGTCGCTGGGTCGACGCCCCATCGCTTGGCCGCGGCGGCAATCAGCAGCGTGCGGCCGACGGCGCCGGCCTGGCGGAGCGGCGTCCAGAAGGCGCGGATCGAAGCCGAGAGCCCTGTCGTCTGGCTGCCGAGCAGTGCGTTGGCATAGAGTGCGTCATCGGGCGGCGCATGCTCCAGCCGGACCTGGTCGAGGCCGACTTCCAGCTCTTCCGCCAGCAGCATGGGCAGCGACGTGTAGGTGCCCTGGCCCATTTCGGCCATCGGCATCACCATGGTGACGACGCCCTGGCGGTCGATGCGGATAAAAGCGTTGGGCGCGAAGGGTGCCGGCTCGCCCGCCGCCCAGGCGGGGCGCAGCGCGGGCGGCAGGGCTATTGTGAGGACGAGGCCGCTGCCGGCGGCTATGCCGGTCTTGAGGAAACTGCGGCGGTCGGTCCGGATCTTCGAGACATGGTCGAGCATGGACGTTCCTCCCCTCAGACGGCCGCGCGGTGGATCGCGGCGCGGATGCGTTGATAGGTGCCGCAGCGGCAGACATTGCCGGACATGGCGGCGTCGATGTCGGCGTCGCTCGGCTTCGGCGTCTCGGCGAGCAGCGCTGCCGCCGACATGATCTGGCCGGACTGGCAATAGCCGCATTGGGGCACGTCGATGTCGAGCCAGGCCTGCTGCAGCGCCTTGCCCTGCGGCGTCTCGCCGATCGCCTCGATCGTGGTGATCTCGCTGTCGCCGATGCCGTCGATGGTGGTGATGCAGGATCGCGTCGCAACACCGTCGATATGCACGGTGCAGGCGCCGCACAGCGCCTGGCCGCAGCCGAATTTCGTGCCGGTCATGCCAAGCACGTCGCGCAGCACCCACAGCAAGGGAATGTCGCCGTCGACGTCGACGCTGTGCGGTGTACCGTTGACTTTGATGGTGAAGGCCATGGCTTCCTCTCAGGTGGCTAGGGCTGCTCTGAAGAAGGATTGAGCCGGCGGGGCTAACCCTGGCGGGTGGCCCGTCGGCGAAAATTCACTCTAAATGGCTGTACCGGCCTCGGCCGGCCCGAGTTCGCTGGCGGTCACTGCCCGCAGCATCGCCCGCAAGTCGGACGCGCGCTTGTCTCCGAATACCGTCTCGAACTGTGCCTGCGCCTCGGCCCAGGCTGCGGTCGCAGCGCTCAGCCGCGCCGCGCCGGCGTCGGTCAATTGCAGTTCCTTGCTGCGGCGGTCGGTGCGCCCCTGCGTGACGGCAATGAGCCCCTCGCGCTGCAGCGGCTGAATGTTGCGGCCAAGCGTGGTGCGATCCATCACCATCTCCTCGGCCAAAACATTGATGGTGGCCGATCCCAAACGCTTCAGCTTGGCGAGGATCGAGAACTGCGTCGCGCGCACGCCCGTGGGCATCAGATATTGGTCGTAGAACTGCGTGACGTAGCGGGTTGCCTGGCGCAGCGCCAGGCAATTGCACAGCTTCACTTCCGGTTCGCCAGGACTATTCATGACGCTCATGCTCCAGCATTGCGCGTATATACACATATTGCCGAAATGCAGACACTTCTGTCAAGGTGGAGTCGGCGAACCCGTCTCGCCAGCCGGGCCTATCCCTGTGCCACCGTCAAAGTGAAGCCGTCCTGGCCGATCGTCGATGCAGCCCGTCCTCCCACAAAACTGCACCACGAAGGCCACTTCCGAAGCATTGCCGCCCCGACAGCGATCTTCCCTCAAGCCATTACTCCGGCAGCCCCGCCTTACGGAATCCGTCTACAAAATGCGCGCCCACGGCCGCGTCGCGCAGGGGCTGTGAATTTTTCCAATGGCCGATCGTGAAATGCGGGTGGGACACCAAAAACATTTCCGCCTCCCGCCCGGCCTCGTCCAGTTGGCCGAGCTGCGCCAGGCTGGCCGCCAGGAATTTTCGCGAGTTGGTGCGGTAGGTCTCTTCGCGGCGCAATGTCTCGACCGCAGCTTGGTAGTCGCGGGCGGCGTATTGCGCCTGGCCGAGGTGGCAGAGATACCAGCATGCGGGATACGGGTTCAGCCGCAGCGCCTTGTCGATCTGCTCTAAACTCTCCGAAATCCGGCCGCTGAGGACGGACATGTCCGAAAGGGCCGCCCAGGTGTCGGCGTGGTTCGGATCGATCTCTAGGGCTCTCGCGAACGCCGCGTCCGATTCCGGCCAGCGCCTGTCATAGGCCAGGATGGTGCCAAGGAAATAGAAGCTGCCGGCGTCGTTCGGGTCGAGCGCGACGGCCTTTTCGGCAAGCTCCACGGCAAGCGCCCGGTTAGAATCCTCCGGCTCGCCGAAATGCGTCCAGGCGAGCCAGCGGTTGTAGGCAAGCAGGGCGTGCGCCTCGGCATAGGACGGATCGAGTTCGACCGCCCGCTTGAGCAGCAGATAGGCCTCGCGCGCCGTCTGCGGCGATTCCTCGGTGAGCACGCGGGCGCGCACGCAAAGGTCGTGTGCCTCGAGGCTTGCGGGCCGCTTGCGCGGCGCCTGCGCGGTCAGCCGGCCAGCGAGAGCCTCGACGATCCTGCCGTTCACCTCGTCCTGAACGGCAAAAATGTCCTCCAGGGTGCGGTCGAAGCGTTCTGCCCAGATATGTTCGCCGGCCACCGCGTCGATCAACTGGGCGTTGATACGCATCCGCCCCACGGCGCGCCGTGCGCTGCCCTCCAGGACATAACGGACGCCAAGCTCACGCGACACCTCGCGCACGTCCACGGACTTGCCCTTGTAGACGAAGACGGAGTTGCGGGCGATAACGAACAGCCCGGCGTTGCGGGACAGGTCCGTGATCAGATCCTCGGTCAGGCCGTCGGCAAAGGATTCGTCTTCCGGGTCGTTGCTCATATTGGTGAAAGGCAGAACGGCAATCGACGGCTTGACCGGCAGCGACAGCGACATCGCGGGCGCCGACGGGTCCCTCACCCCGATTGCGCGCGATGCCGGTACGGCGGCCGGCCGCAACCGGGCGGCTTGCCATGCCGCGCGCAGCGGCGCGACGTCGAGGCCATCAGCCTCGAACAGTTTTGCGGTCGCCGACAGGTGTTCTTCGGCTTCCCGGATGCGGTTCTCCGCGGCTAGCGCCTTCAGCAGGGCCTCGTGGGGAAGGAGATCGAAAGGGGCGAGCTGAAGCCATCGGTCGAGATAGATGCCGGCCTCGTCGTCGGGCAAACGTCCGGCCAGATGCTCCAGCAGGCCGGCGTGAAGGTCGCGAAAACGGCGGCGCTGGGCGACCAGCCAGCTCTCGAAGGCCGGGCTGCGGTCGATCTCCAGGCCTGCCAGAAAATCGCCGGCGATGAGGTCGGCCAGCGCCTTCAGCCGCTCCGGGGCAATCGTGTCGAAACCTTGCTGCGCCGCCTGGGCAATGGCGAGCGCGTCCACGAAACAGCCGCTGACATCGAGCGCGAGCGTATCGCCCTGCGCCTGCACCCTGCGGAGGCCGGGCTCGTCGACAAGGCTCCGGATCTTGCTCAGGCACCAGCGCAGCTCGCCGCGCGGATCGTTTGGAAGGTCCCACAAAAGATCGCAGAGTTGGCTGCGCGTCGCGGGATGCGGCGACAGGGCGAGATAGGCCAGCAGCGCGCGCACCTTGCGCGATGCCGGCAGCGCCAGCGCAGCGCCCTGCCGGCGAACCGCGAGTTGTCCGAAAAGGCGAATCTCCAGCGACGACCCCGCCTGGGCAAGGGTTCGTCCTGTTGATTCCATGGCCTTTTCCACGCTCTCTCCCACGCTGTCTTCCACGGCACGGTTTTAAGGCATCAAACCCAAGGAACGGCGCACCTTTGCGCCAAACCCGCAACCCGCCTCGGAACGCGAAGGCGGAACCATAACATCTGGAGAAGCTGCGCGTCTCCCACGCGCGGCCCCGTAAGAGGAGTCGCATAGCTTCGTCGCGAGGTCATGCCCCGAAAAAGTGGAAGGCAGCACACGCGCACAAGCAGCTTCGATCCTCGCAGTTGGCCGACACAGAACCCGAGGGTGATTGCCGGCTTCTATCTGCAACCTCCAACACAAGCAATATCAGGACACCACCATGACAACGTACACTCTCGATGCAAATCAAAACACCATCAGTGCCGGCAACGGCACCGATATCTTCTTCGGCACCGCTGGCGGCAATGACAGCCTGCGCGGCAATGGTGGCAGCGACCTGTTCATGATCGAGACCGGCCAGACCGGCCTGATCGACGGCGGCTCGGGCTATGACCGGGTCCACCTGCAGGGAGCCGGCTACAACGTGCTCGACGATGGGCTGACCCTTGTCGGCGTCGACGAAATGATCGTCGACTCGACCAACCTTACGGCCAGCATCGCACAACTCAAGGACGTCACCCATTTCGGCGTGAACAACCAGGGCGACAGCTTCTATTTCTTTCTGCAGGGCGCTGGCGGAACGCTGGACTTCTCGAAGAGCTTCACCGATCCGCAGCAGTTGAACATCGAAGCGAACAACGTGACTTCGCGTGTCGTGATCACCGGCAACGACGGCAAGAACGAGATGATCGGCTCGGACTTCAACGACTGGCTGAACGGCGGCAAGGGCAATGACATCATCCATGCCGGCGACGGCAATGACCTCGTCAAGGGTGGACTCGGCCGCGACACGCTCTACGGCGACGACGGCAAGGACGCCTACGTGTTCGACACGCCCGTGGCAGCCACCAATGTCGACCATCTCGGCGACTTCCGGCCGCAGGACGACTCGATCCGCCTCGACGATTCCGTCTTCCAGTGGACGGGCCAGACGCTCGGCGCGCTGAAGCAGAGCGAGTTCAAGGTGATCGGCAGCGGCCAGACCGTCGATGCCGACGACCATATCCTCTACAACCAGAACACCGGCGCCATCTACTACGACGCCGACGGTTCCGGCGGCCAGTCCGCCCAGTTGTTTGCGATCGCCGACAATTTCTCCGGCGACGTGCCGATCCTGACCTACCAGGATTTCTTCATCATCTGAGCGGATATCGCTCGAAAGGGCGGCGCGGTTTCCCGTACCGCGCCGCCTTTCCGACGAAGCGGACGGCCATGCAATCCCGTGCATGGCCGTTTCGTTGTGTGCATACAGGAACCGGTCGCATGGCCCGGCGTTGTGGCGCAAAGGAGTTTTCGCCATGCGCTCCATGCCGCCCCGGCCGTTTCCCGATCCCGACCCGGCTCCCGATCCGATGCCGGCGCCCGTTCCGCCAACCGGGCCTATTCCCGTGCCGCCGGTGAGGTGAAGCTGCCGCAGCAGAATCTCGATCGTTCGTTCGCCGCCCGCTCAAATCACCTTGCCGGGATTCATGATTCCCGCAGGATCAAAGGCCGTCTTGATCCGCCTCATCAGGTCGAGGCCGACCGGCGGGGCCGTCGCGGCAAGTTCGTCGCGCTTCAACTGGCCGATGCCGTGCTCGGCCGAGATCGAACCGCCGAGGTCGCGGACGATGTCGTGCACCGCCTTGTTCATCGGCCGGTAGAGCGTGAGGTACGCCGCCGTGTCGGCGCCGACTGGCTGCGAGACGTTGTAGTGCAAATTGCCGTCGCCCATGTGGCCGAAGCAGACGACGCGGGCTCCCGCGCTCACCTGCTCCACTGCCACCGCTGCGCGCTCGATAAAGACCGGCACGGACGCAACGGGAATAGAGATGTCGTGCTTGATCGAGCCGCCCTCGGATTTCTGCGAATCCGAAATGTCCTCCCGCAGCTTCCAGAACGCATTCTGCTGGGCAAGGCTTTCGGCGATCACCGCGTCGCCGACCAGTCCGGCCTCCAGCCCCTCGCCCAGCACTTCCTCAATGGTGGCGCGGGCATCCTCGGCCGAGCGGCCCGACGAGATCTCCATCAGCACCAGCCACGGCCAGTCGTCGGTAAGCGGCGCTTGCGAGCCCGGCAGGTGTTTGAGCACGAACTCGATCGGCCGCTTGCCGATCAGTTCGAAGGCGGTGAGCCCGGCGCCGGCGCGGTCCAGCGCCCGGCCGAACAGGTCGAGCGCGGCCTGCGGCGAGGTCAGCCCGGCAATCGCCACCTCGCGGCCGCGGGGTTTTGGAAACAGCTTCAGCACGGCGGCGGTGATGACGCCCAGCGTGCCTTCGGCTCCGACGAACAGGTTTTTCAAGTCGTAGCCGGTGTTATCCTTCTTCAGCTTGCGCAAATCGTCGAAAACCTCGCCGGTGGGCAGCACGACCTCGACGCCCAGGCAAAGCTCGCGGGCATTGCCATAGGCCAGCACCGCGGTGCCGCCGGCGTTGGTGGAGAGGTTGCCGCCGATCTCGCAGGAGCCCTGCGAGGCGAGCGACAGCGGGAACATCCGCTCGGCCTTCTCCGCCGCGTCGTGCAGCGACTGCAGGATGACACCGGCCTCGGCGGTGATGGTGTTGGACAGCACGTCGATCTCGCGGATGCGATTGAGCCGCGACAGCGACAGCATGAGCTGCCGGCCGCTGCGGTCCGGCACGCCGCCGCCGACGAGGCCGGTATTGCCGCCCTGCGGGACGATCGCGGTCCCTGTTTCGGTCGCGAGTTTCAAGATGCGGCTGACCTCCTCGACGCTGCCGGGCCTGAGCACCAGCGGCGAGAGGCCGGGATAAAGCCCACGTCGCTCGGTGACATAGGGCTCGATATCCGCCTCGGCGCGCAGCACGTGATGCTCGCCGACGATTTCCACGAACCGGTCGAGCACGGCGACGAAGGCAGCATCGTCTGCAGCAGGCATAGTGTCAGTCCCTGTTCATGTCGTGGCGTCGCGGTGCCGCGGCACGCCTCAGCCGGTCGTTGATCGCCTCGCCGAGCCCGTCGAAAGGGATGGGCTCGACGGCGATGGTGGCGGCGCCCGAGCGGTCGAGTTCCTTCAGATAGGAGAAAAGGTTGGCCGCCGCCTCGCGTAGATCGCCTCGTTCGGAGAGGTTTTTGACAGCCGCCGCATCATTCGATCCTGCCGCGCGCCGTGGGCCGAAGGCGAGCAACGCCTCTCCCGGATGAACCTCCGCCACATCGAGCCGGACCGAAGCGCCCGGCGCATAATGCGACGCCATCATGCCCGGCGCCTCGATCGCTGCGTCGCCATAACGCTCCACCCCCATGCCGACGGCCTTTTCGATCTCGTCCGCCGTCACGCCGCCCGGCCGCAGCAGGCGCAGCTTTCCTTTTTCGACCTTGAGGATGGTCGATTCAACACCGACCGGCGTTGGGCCGCCATCGACCACGAGGCGGATGCGGTCGCCCAGATCCTCGGCCACCGCCGCCGCCGTGGTGGCGCTGATGCGGCCGGAGCGGTTGGCGCTGGGGGCGGCGAGCGGCCGGCCGAGCCTGTCGATTAGCCCGGACGCAAAACCGCGCGGCATGCGCAGCGCGATGGTGTCCAGCCCGGCCGTGACCAGGGGATGGATGCCAAACGCTTCGCGCAGCGGCAGAACCAGCGTCAGCGGCCCCGGCCAGAAGTTTTCCGCCAGCCGCGCCGACAGCGGATCGAAGACGGCGATCTTCTCGGCCATCGCCATTGACGCAACGTGGGCGATCAGCGGGTTGAAGCGCGGCCGGCCTTTTGCCTCGAAGATGCGCGCCACCGCCTGACCGCTGGTGGCGTCGCCGGCAAGCCCGTAGACGGTCTCGGTGGGGATCGCCACCACCTCGCCCGCAGCAAGCAGCGCCAGCGCGGCGTCCAGCGCTTGCGCTGCCTGTTTGACCTCAGCCACCAAATGTTAACCCTTTCGCCAAATTGGCCTTTGCGTTCATGGCTTTGCCCGCTTCGTGAGCTTTTGTTCAACCGGTCGATGTCATTATCCGAGCATTCAGGCATCGACTTCGACCGGCGCAAAGTCAATCGAAGGTTTTCCGGGGACCGGCCTTGCGGCTGAAAATTGCAATTCTTGCATTTCTGACGGCGATGACCGGCGGGGCGCACGCCTCGTCCTTCGCCTATGTCGCGCCGCCGCCCGCCGGCAAGTCTCCATCGGTCATCGAGATCGGCCTGCCGAAGTTGGCCTCCGTGGCGACACAGCCGGACGTCGTGCCTGCACAGCCCGACCCCAGGGGCGACGTGCTGGTGCCGCTCGCCTATCCGCTTCCGGACGCGCAGGCCGCGCAAGCCAAATACTTCGTCGTCAGCCCCTCGGTAGTGGCCTTCGAGGCCATCGTGCCGCCGGTGACCTTCGAGAAGGTGGCGGCGATCGACCGGCCGCATCCTGCGCCGCAGCCAAAACCGCTGGTGATCCGCGGCGGTATCGTCGGCGACGCCTTCACTGAGCGCGCCGAACCTATCATGCTGCCGCAAGCCACATCGAACGACGGCAAGCCCGGCTCCGCCCGCCAGAGAAAACGCGAGAACCGCAGGGAACGGGAAGCGCCGCAGCAGCCCGCCCCGCCAGCACCGGCTCCGGCGATGTCGGCCCGGCAGTTCGCGGTGCCGGGATAGGGCAGTAGGGCAGTAGGGCAGTAGGGCAGTAGGGCAGTAGGGCAGTAGGGCAGTAGGGCAGTAGGGCAGTAGGGCAGTAGGGAAAGGTATTCCGCAGGTGTCGCGCGGCAAGCAGATCGTCAGCTTTCCTACTGCCCTACTGCCTTATTCCCCTACTCCCCTAACCCGCAATCTTCGAGAAATCCGCCACCTGCCCCGTCGCGGCGCGGATGCGGGCGAGAAGCGCCAGCCGATTGGCGCGTACGGCCACATCCTCGTCGTTTACGAGAACGCGTTCGAAGAATGAATCAACAGGTTCACGCAACGCGCTAAGCGCGCGCATGGCGGCGGAAAAGTCTTCGTTCTGAATCGCTTCGCCGGCTTCCTTCTCAGCCTGATTCATCGCGGAAAACAGCGTTTTCTCGGCGTCTTCGCGGAACAGGGCAGGCTCCACGGTTGCGGCGATCGCCGTGCCCTTCTTCTCTTCGGCAGCCAGGATGTTGGCGGCGCGCTTCGTGCCGGCCAGCAGATTTTTTCCGTCCTCGGTGTCGAGGAAGGTGCCGAGAGCCTCGACGCGGCGGACAATAGTGAGCAGGTCGTCGCTCTGGCTCCCACCCTCCCCCTTGTGGGGAGGGTCGGCGCGTAGCGCCGGGGTGGGGGTCTGAGAGGAAGGCGCTTGATCACCCCCACCCGGACCTCCGGTCCGACCTCCCCACAAGGGGGAGGTGCTGCCGCTCGCCAGCACCGCGTCGATCAGGTCGTGCCGCGCACCCTTGTCGCGGAGATAGACTTTCAGGCGGTCGTGGAAGAAGGAGAGGAGGTCGGCAATGACAATATTAAATGGCCTGCCGGTATTCCCGAAAACATTGCCCCGTTCGACGTTGATGCGTTCGAGCAACCGATCGCGAATCGAGTCTCCCCCGAGCCGAGCTTCCAGGGCGTCGGCATTTGCCAGTTCATCTTCCAACCTGGGATCTCTAACATCCCAAACAAGCCGCTCTGCCGCCTCGGCTATGACGTCTTTCAACGACAGCCCCACCCCATTCTCGACCACAATCCTGACCACCCCCAACGCCGCTCTACGCAGTGCATACGGGTCCTTGCTCCCCGTTGGCTTCTCGTCAATCGCCCAGAAGCCAACCAACGTGTCGAGCTTGTCGGCAAGCGCGACGGCGATCGACACCGGGTCGGTGGGCACGCTGTCGGAAGGGCCCTGTGGCTTGTAGTGCTCTTCGATCGCGGCAGCAACGGACGGGTGCTCGCCTTGCAGCAGCGCGTATTTGCGACCCATCGCACCCTGCAGTTCCGGGAACTCGCCGACGACTTCGGTCTGGAGGTCGGCCTTGGCGAGCATCGCGGCGCGGCGGACATATTGCTCGACCAAATCGAGACCAACATGTTCGGAGGCTAGCAGATCAACATTTCGTTCTCGCCCCGCCTGATCGATCGATTTCCACGATTGCATAACAATCGGCGCAAGTTCCTCCGCCAGTCTTGCGATGCGCTCGACGCGCTCGCCCTGCGTGCCGAGTTTCGCGTGGAATGTCACCCCGAGATGGTCAAGCCTCGCCATGCGCTGGTCGAGCGGCAGGAGTTTGCCGCTTGCATCGCGCTTCAACCCGAATTTTTCGGCGGAGGCTTCCAGCCGGTCGAGGTCGGGCAGGTCGGCCTGGTCGGTCTTCCAGAAATACAGCGCATCCGAAAGCCGTGCGCGGACAACCTTGCCGTTGCCGTGGGCTATCTCGCGCCCGCCGTCCTTCGCTTCGATGTTGGCGGTGAGGATGAAATGGTTGGAGAGTTTTTCCACGTCTGCTGGAGGCCGGGTGACAAAACACTTCTGGTTGGCCCGGATCGTCAGCCGGATGACCTCGGCCGGAATGTCGAGAAACGCCTCCTCGAACTCACCCATCAGCACAACCGGCCACTCGACCAGCCCGGAAACCTCCTCCAGCAAGCCCTCGTCCTCGACCAGATCGAGCCCGTTGGCGAAGGCGAGGTTTTTCGCGTCGGCGAGGATGATCTCCTTGCGGCGCCCGGCGTCGATGATCACCCTGGCCGCTTCCAGCTTGGCGGCGTAATCGTCGAAGCGGCGCACGGTGATGGCGCCCGGCGAATGGAAACGGTGGCCGTAGGTGGTGTTGCCGGAGCGGATGCCGTCGATCTCGAAATCGACCACGACCGGCTCCTCGGTCTCCGGCCCGAAGGTGCAGAGGATGGATTGCAGCGGCCGCACCCAACGCAGCGCCTCGCCGCCGCGGCCTTCGATCTTGCCGTAGCGCTTGCCCTTGGGGCCGGAGGCAGGCCCCCAGCGCATCGATTTCGGCCACGGAAACGTCCTGATCACTTCCGGCACAAGCGCGGCGATGATCTCCTCCGCCGCCCTGCCCGGCTTGACGATGCGCGCGACGTAAAAATCGCCCTTCTTCGGGTCGGTCTGGATCTCGGCCTGCGAAATGTCGCTCAAGCCAGCCGAGCGCAGAAAACCCTGCACCGCCTGCTCAGGCGCCTTGGTGCTCGGCCCCTTGCGCTCCTCGCGCACGTCCTTGGAACGAGCCGTCAGGCCGCGCACATCCAGCGTCAGCCGGCGCGGCGTCCAGTATTCCTGGCAACCCTCATAGGTCAGACCCGCCTCGACCAGACCGTCGGTGACCATCTTGCGCAGATCGCCCGCCGCCTTGCGCTGCATGCGGGCGGGGATTTCTTCGGAACGGAGTTCAAGCAGAAGGTCGGGCATGGGAGTCTCGAACGGTACGGGTGCAGGCGGCGCGGAAGGGTCAGGCAGCGGCGGCGAAACCGCCCGCCTCGGTCAGCAAAAACGCCTCGCCGCAGGCTTTCGCCAGGTTGCGCACGCGCAGGATATAGCTCTGGCGCTCGGTGACGGAGATGACGCCGCGGGCGTCGAGCAGGTTGAAGACGTGGCTGGCCTTGATCGCCTGGTCGTAGGCCGGCAGAACCATCTTCTGCAGCGCGCTGTTGTCGCCGGTGCGCGGGGCGCCGGCGGCGAGCAGCGCCTGGCACTCGGCCTCGGCGAATTTGAACTGCTCGAACAGCATCGCCGTGTTGGCATGCTCGAAATTGTGGCGCGAATATTCCTGCTCGGCTTGCAGGAAAACCTCGCCATAGGTGACCTTCCCGTCGCCCTCGCGTCCGTTGAAGTTCAGGTCGTAGACGTTGTCCACGCCCTGCACATACATAGCCAGCCGCTCCAGCCCGTAGGTGAGTTCGCCCGAGACCGGAGCACATTCGATGCCGCAGACCTGCTGGAAATAGGTGAATTGCGAGACTTCCATGCCGTCGCACCAGCACTCCCAGCCGAGCCCCCAGGCACCGAGCGTTGGGCTCTCCCAGTCGTCCTCGACGAAGCGGATGTCGTGCAGCAGTGGGTCGACGCCGATCGCCTCCAGCGAACCGAGATAGAGTTCCTGCAAGTTCGGCGGATTGGGCTTCAGGATCACCTGGTACTGGTAATAGTGCTGGAGCCGGTTCGGGTTCTCGCCGTAGCGACCGTCCTTCGGCCGGCGCGAGGGCTGCACATAGGCGGCGTTCCAGCGGTTGGGGCCGAGCGCCCGAAGCGTCGTGGCCGGGTGGAACGTGCCGGCGCCGACCTCCATGTCGTAGGGCTGCAGCACGACGCAGCCATAGGCCGCCCAGTAGTTGTGCAGCGTCAGGATCAGGCCCTGGAAGGAGCGGCGGGGGTCGAGGTGGGCGGGCGGAGTGGCGGACATGGGTGCTCCAAGTAAGAAGTCCGTGCGCGAGCACGGACTTCCGCTATCCAACCAGCGTCCGGGCGTCAAGCGAAGCCGCCCGCCAAAGCGCCTTCACTTGGTGACGGTAAGGGTCGAGGCCATGCCGGCCTCGTAATGGCTCTTGAGGTTGCAGAAGACGAGATAGGTGCCGGGTTTCAGGGTCACCTTCAACTCGCCGGATTCGCCGGGTTTCAGGTCGGAAACCTCGCCGAGGCTCTTCAGCTTGGCTTCGTCGACGCGGTGCTTCGCGGCGTTGACCAGCACCTTCTGATCCGGCGACTTGAGCCGCACGACCAGCATCTCGTGCTCTTCCGCGACCGCATCGTTCTTTACTTCGAAGGTCACCGGTCCGGCTTTGACGGTCGCCGGCTCCAGTTTCAGGCTCATGGCGCCGCCGCCCTCGCCCGATTCGGTGACTTTGACCATCGTGGCCGCCCATAGCGGGTTCACGGCGGCGCTCATGGCCAGGATCGATGCCACAGCACCGACACGCGCAAGTCTTTTCATATGATCGACCTTTCCAGCGGTTTCGACATGGGAAGCCGGCCAAAAACCGGCCTCCCGCCGCTCAACTCGCATGGCCGGCTGACAGCAAGCTGAAGGCGCGATAGTGCGCGGACCTAGGGCACGGGAACGTCCGTCTGGAACCGGTCAGTTCGACCTGTCTCGGCCGCGGATCAGCCTTTCTTGTCAGGATCCGCTGCCTTCGGCGCGGGCGTGGCCGGCGCTTCGAGCGCGGTTTTGCCTTCAAGCGGCGGCAAACCTTCCTTCAACTTCTTCTGGACACCCAGGAGAATGTCCGGCTCGGGCTTGAGGTCGCGCGCATGGCTCCACTGGAAGGTCGCTTCCAGCTTGCGGCCGACGCGCCAGTAGGCGTCGCCCAGATGGTCGTTGAGCACCGGATCGTCGGGCTTGAGGGAAACCGCGCGCTCCAGCTCGACCACCGCCTCGTCGAAGCGGTTCAGCCGGAAATAAGCCCAGCCGAGCGAATCGACGATGTAGCCGTCGCTGGGTTTCAGATCGACCGCCTTGCGGATCAGGTCGAGCCCCTCGTTGAGGTTTATGTTCATGTCGACCCAGGAATAGCCGAGATAGTTCATCACCTGCGGCTGGTCGGGGAAGAGTTCCAGCGCCTTGCGGAAGTTCGGCTCGGCCTTCGGCCACTGCTTCAGCCGCTCATAGGCGATGCCGCGCTGGTAAAAGATGTTCCAGCTGGCGCTGGTCGGCTCCTTCAGCCGCGCCACCGCGCGGTCGTAGTTTTCAGCGGCAGATTTGTAGTCCTCCTTGGAGGCATAGACGCCGCCCAAAGCCAGGTAAGCGCGCATGTCGTCCGGATCGGCGTCGACCAGCTTCTTCAGATGGGCGATGGCCTCGTCATGCTTCTTGAGATCGGCGAGGTTGAGGCCGAGCTGCAATTCGGCCGCGCGCTTAAGTGGCGAGGACGCCGGAATTTTTTCGTAGAGCGAGATCGCTTCCTCGGAATCCTCCTGCTGCTCGGCCACTGAGGCAAGCTGCAGCAGCACCGCATCGCTGTCCGGCCGCAGCACAAGGGCGAGCTGCAGATAGAGTTTTACGAAGGGCTCGCCGCCGCCACGGTTGAGCGCGCCGCCGAGATCGAGCAGCACTTCGCTCGCGCCATCGGCGGGCGTGGCGACCATTTGCGGGATTTTCTCGCCCTTCTCGATCTTGTCGCGCAGCGACATCAGCGGCAGGCGGCCGGCGGCGAACTCGGCAGCCTTGTCCAGAACGCCCAGCGCCTTCTCCTTGTCACCGTGGCGCGCCAGGAAGCCGGCATAGGCTTCCGCGGCGCGCAGCCACGTCTCGGGAGCGGCACTTCCAGCCGCGACATTGTCGATCGTCGCCTGATAGGCGGTGGTCGCCTCATCGTTCAGGCCGGCGTTTTCGGCGATCAGCGCGCGGTGGTAGGAGGCGAAAAGCTCGAACCAGTCCGGGCCGTTCAGCGCCTGCAAGTCGGCGATCGCTTCGGCGCCGTCCTTCTGGCCGGCCTTCGTCCAGGCCGACATCAGGCCGGTGATCAGGCGGTCAAGGTCGGATTCCTGCACCAGCTTCAGCCAGATGCCGGCCTCGCGGTATTGCTTCTTGCGGATGGCATCGACCGCCAGCGTGACGCGCGAGAAACGCTCGACGTCGGGCACGGTCTTGAGTTTTTCGGCAAGCGGCAGCGCCTCGTCGAAACGGCCGGTAGAGACCAGCACCAGCAACAGGCTCTGCTGGAGCTGCTGGTTGTCCGGGTCGAAATCCAGGGCGCGCCGGTAATAGTCGATGGCGCTGTCCATGTCGTTGTCGACCTCGGCGACACGCGCCGCGAGGTAGGCCCCGGTGAACGAACCGATGGCTACCGGCTCCGACGGTTTATTGGCCAGCGCGGGCGGGCCGACAAGGATCGCAGCGGTGAGCGCCGACACGCTTGCCAGCCAGACGAGACGTTTCCGCATTACAGTCCTTTCAGGCACAGCAGCGCCGCTCGGGATGAATCATCGACGGCTTAAGCCGAGAAGCATGGCCTTTTTGCGGTCCGGGTTCAATCCGCAGGGAGTGTCAATGATTCTCGCGATAGCGTGAACGGCCGCGATCAGACCACACGACTTATGCAGAAATCGATAACGTCCAGCAGCGCGGCCTTCTGCGGGGTGGCGTCGAGCGGCGCCAGCGCATCACGCGCGATGCCGCCGAAATGCCGGGCGCGGCCGATCGTGTCGGTGATCGCGCCATGGCGCGTCATCAGCGCCAGCGCCTTTTGCAGCGCCTCGTCGTCGGCAACGTTGTCCTCGATCGCCTGCTTCCAGAAGGCGCGCTCGGCCGCGGTCCCCCGGCGATAGCAGAGGATCACCGGCAGCGTCACCTTGCCCTCGCGAAAATCGTCGCCGACATTCTTGCCGAGTTTCTTGGAATCGCCACCATAGTCGAGCGCGTCGTCGATCAACTGGAAAGCGAGGCCGAGATTCATGCCGTAGGAGCGCAGCGCCGCGCGATCGGTGCGGGTGGCGCCAGCCACTACAGGTCCGACTTCGGCGGCAGCCGAGAAAAGTGCTGCCGTCTTGGCCTTGATCACCGAGAAATATTCGTCCTCGGTGGTCTCAAGATTCTTGGCCGCCGAAAGCTGCATCACCTCGCCCTCTGCGATGATCGAGGCGGCGGTGGAAAGAATGTCGAGAGCGTCGAGGGAACCGACATCGACCATCATGCGAAAAGCCTGGCCGAGCAGGAAGTCGCCGACCAGCACGCTGGCCTGGTTGCCCCAGATCATGCGCGCCGTCTTCTTGCCACGCCGCAGATCGCTTTCGTCGACCACATCGTCATGCAGCAGCGTCGCCGTGTGCATGAACTCAACGCTGGTGGCGAGTTTTACGTGGGCGTCGCCGGCGTAGCCGAACATCTGGGCGGCGGCCAGCGTCACCATCGGCCGCAGCCGCTTGCCGCCGGACGAGATCAGGTGGTTGGCGATCTCGGGGATCATCTCGACGTCCGATCCGGCCTTGGACAGGATCAGCTTGTTGACTTCGGCCATGTCGGAGGCCGTCAGATCGATCAGTCCCTTGATCGAGACTTCGCGCTTTCCGTCTTCCAGGTTGAGTACGACACCCAATACAAGCACTCCCGTCACCGGCCGGCCGCGCCCAACAGCCTTTAGTCCCGCGAACGATTTAGTGCGGCATATGGGGTGAACTCAAGTGGCGAATTGGCGCGGGCTACCGGCGAAGCGCAGCCGGCGTTTACTTCCGCCGCGCAAACTGCGATTTTTGCGGTATGATCGAGCTCATCCGCACCAACGACGCCGTGGTCCTCTCCTTTGCGCAATCGCTGCTGCGCGACGCCGGCATAGAATGCCTCGTGGCCGACCAGAACATGAGCGTGCTCGACGGCTCCATCGGCATTTTGCCAAGGCGCATCCTGGTTTCCGAGGACGACGCCGAGCAGGCGCGGCGGATCTTTTCCGACGCCGGCATCGGCAACGAGATGCGCGAGCGCTGATCGGCCCGCCCGCCATGGCGTTGCGGAGGAGGCTGCGTTGAGCGGCAAAGCCACGGGCAACCCGACCATTCCGGCCCCCTCTCCCGACGATGCGGACTGCACAGCCGACGCCTTCCATCGCGGGTGCTTCACGCTCGTGCAACCAAGAAAAGGTGCGCATCGGGCCGGGATGGATGCGCTGGTGCTGGCGGCGGCGGCGCCAGCGGATTTTGCCGGCCTCGCGGTTGACTTCGGCGCCGGCGCCGGGGCCGTGGGTTTCGCCGTCGCGGCGCGCTGCCAAAGGGCATCCGTGCTGCTGGTCGAGCGGTCGCCGGAAATGGTGCGCTACGCCGAGCTATCGCTGGCGCATCCGGACAACCGCCACCTTGCGCCGCGCGTGTCGATCCTTTCAGCCGACGTGACGCTGACCGGCAGGGCCCGCACCGAGGCCGGGCTGAAGGACCGTTCCGCCGACTTCGTGCTGATGAACCCGCCCTTCAACGACGGCCGCGACCGCGCCACGCCGGACACGCTGCGCCACGCGGCACATGTCGCCGACGAGCAGATCTTCGAGGCATGGCTGCGCAGCGCCGCCGCCGTGCTCAAGCCGCGCGGAAAAGTGGCGATGATCGCCCGGCCGGCGTCGATCGGCCCGATCCTGTCGGCATTGGCGGGACGGTTCGGCGGCGCCGAGATCGTGCCGATCCATGCCACCGCCGACAGGCCGGCAATCCGCATCGTCGTCCGCGCGGCACGAGGCGCGCGCGGCGTGCCGTCGCTGATGCCGCCGCTGATCCTGCACGAGCAGGCCGACAACCACTTCACGCCGCGTGCCGAGGCCATCAATGCCGGCGAAGCCTCGCTTTTCGCCGACTGATGCCGGTTGCGCTTGCGCGGCGCGCGGCAATGCCTACATGCGTTGAAAAGACCTGTGAGACGGAGCCTTTTCACCGTGAAGTCATTGCTGCGCCGCCTGCTGCCCAAATCGATGCGGTCGGACGGCGTCACCATCCCGGTGGTGCGGCTCAGCGGCACGATTATGGCCGGCGGCGGCCAGTTCCGCCAGAACCTGTCGCTGGCCTCCACGGCCGGGGTTCTGGAAAAAGCGTTCGCCTTCAAGGATGCGCCGGCGATAGCGATCTCGATCAATTCGCCCGGCGGCTCCCCCGTCCAGTCCCGGCTCATCTACCAGCGCATCCGTGACCTTGCGGCCGAGAAGAACAAGAAAGTGCTGGTCTTCGTCGAGGACGTGGCCGCCTCCGGCGGCTACATGATCGCGGTGGCCGGCGACGAGATCATCGCCGATCCGTCGTCGATCGTCGGCTCTATAGGCGTGGTGTCTGCCTCCTTCGGCTTTCCCGAGCTCATGCAGAAGATCGGTGTCGAGCGCCGTGTCTACACCGCGGGGCGCAACAAGGCGGTGCTCGACCCCTTCCAGCCGGAGAAGGAAGAGGACGTCGAGCGATTGAAGGCCTTGCAGATCGAAATCCACGAGACCTTCATCGACCTGGTGAAGGACCGGCGCGGCGACCGGCTGTCGCAGGATCCCGATCTGTTCACCGGCCTGTTCTGGACCGGCAGGAAAGGCCTGTCGCTCGGGCTCGTCGACGCGATCGGCGACATGCGCGGTACGCTGAAGGACCGTTTCGGCGACAGGACGCAGATGAAGCTGATCACCCAGCCGCGCGGGCTTTTCGGCCGCCGGCTCGGCCTGTTCGGGTCGAGCGCCGGAATTCCGGTGGTAGAGGTGGCCGGCGCCGCGGTCGAGGGAATTTTCGACGCGGCCGAGCAACGCGCATTGTGGGGCCGATACGGGCTTTGAATGACGGGCGGTTTGCCGCTATGATGGTCGCTTGCCGACCTGAACGGCCCATGCGGCCGTTCGATGCAGGGAGGGAAATGTCATGCCGCAGCTCATCTTCTTCGCCGTCGTCGGCGTGGTCGCCTATTTCGGCTACCGCCATTTCGTGCGCGAGGCCGAGCGCGTGACCGCCAAGATCAGGCGCCACGAGCAGCAGGCGAAGACCCATGCCGACGGCACGCTGGTCTTCGACCCCAAGACCGGCGAATACCGCCCCGCCAAGGACTGATCCTCCATCGTGTCGAAAACCGCCGCTGCGGTCGCCGAGGCGGCACCCGCCAAGATAAACCTCGCCCTGCATGTCGCCGGCAGGCGGCCGGACGGCTATCATCTGATCGAAAGCCTTTCGGTGTTCACGGCTTTCGGCGACGAAATCGCCATCGGCCCTGCGCCTCGGGATTTGTTCACGGTTTCGGGACCTTTTGCGCAGGAAATCCCAGACGGCGCGGACAACCTCGCCGTCCAGGCCCGCGACGCTCTGCGCAAGGCCGCCGGATCGGCAGCCGCCTCTCCTGCCCTGATCTTCCTGGAAAAGAACATACCCGCATCATCGGGCGTCGGCGGCGGGTCGAGTGACGCGGCGGCGGCGCTGAGAGCGCTCGCGCGCTTCTGGAAACTAGATATCGGCGTGGACGCGCTAGCACGCATCGGACTGGCGCTCGGCGCTGATGTGCCGATGTGCCTGCATTCAACGCCGCTGGTGGCGCGCGGCATCGGCGAGGTGATCGAGCCGGTGGACAAATTCCCGTCGCTGGCGCTCGTGCTGGTCAATCCGCGCGTCGCGGTCGGCACGCCGCAAGTCTTCGCGGCGCTTGCCCGCCGCGAAAACCCGCCGCTTCCTCCCTTGCCGTCGCGCAGGGATACAGCCAGCCTCCTCGGCTGGCTGGCCACGACCCGAAACGATTTGATGGCGCCGGCCATGAGCCTCGCGCCAACGATCGACGATGCATTGACCGCCCTGAGCGGCGCGGGCGCCGCCTTTGCGCGGATGTCGGGGTCCGGTGCTACCTGCTTCGGTATTTTTGACGACAACACCGCAGCCCAGCGCGCAGCCAACGCGATCTCGACGGCGCGGCCGGACTGGTTCGTCGTGGCGACGGAGACAACGGCCTCGGCTCCGCCCCAGAAGGAGCATTAGGCATGGCGCCCAGCGACCGCCCCTTCATCCCCGTCGGCATCGCGGTGCTGACCGTCTCCGACACACGCACGCCGGCCGACGACAAATCCGGCCAGACGCTCGTCGACCGCATCGCCGAGGCCGGCCATATGCTGGCCGACCGCGCCATCGTCACCGACGACAGGGAAAATATCCGGGAAAAAGTCCTCGCCTGGTCGCGTGACGAGAAAATCGACGTGGTGATCACCACCGGCGGCACCGGCTTCACAGGCCGCGACGTGACGCCGGAGGCGCTGGAGCCGATCTTCGAAAAGCGCATGGACGGCTTTTCCGAAGTCTTTCACCGCATCTCCTACGACAAGATCGGCACCTCGACGATCCAGTCGCGCGCCACGGGCGGCGTGGTCAACGCCACCTTTGTGTTCGTGCTGCCGGGTTCGCCCGGCGCCTGTCGCGACGCCTGGGACGGGATCATCAAGCCGCAGCTCGACTACCGCCACATGCCGTGCAACTTCGTGGAGATCATGCCGCGGCTGGACGAGCATCTGCGGCGCGGCGGCGGGAAACACACCTAGGAACGCGCCAAGGCGGCACCGACGAGCGTGGCAGCGGCGCTGCCCGCCGCTTCGACGTAGGCGGCATCGCGGTGCACCAGCATGACCGAGAAGGCGCCGTCCAGCAGCAGCACGATCTGGCGCGCCAACAGTGAAGCGTTGCCGATGCCTTCGGCGGCCACCTTGCCTTCGAGCCAGGCTTCGAGCCGCTTCTTGTGCGCCGAACCGATCCTGACGGCCGGATGGCCGGGCATGCTGGCGAGTTCGGCGGCGGTGCGCAGGAAGCCGCAGCCACGCCATTTCGGATGCCGCGCCGCGCGCGCCAGGCGGCGGAACATGTTCTCCACCCTGGCTGCAAGCGGCCCCTCTGCTTCGTCAAACCAGCGCGCGAAAAGCGCCAGATTGGGCTGGTCGCGCGCCTCAAGACAGGCGGCGATCAGATCGTCCTTGCTGCGGAAATGGTAATAGAGCGTGCGCTTGGTAATGCCCGCTTTTTCGGCAACGGCATCGACCCCCACCGCCCGGATGCCGTCTGCGTAGAAGAGCCTGCTGGCGGCCGAAAGGATGCGCTCGCGCGTGTCGGTGGGCTGTCGTGGCATGACTCAATGTATACCGACTAGTGTGTATATACAATCGATGAAGCCGGTAGTGTGGCGATATCGATACCGGCTTGAAGAGGCAGCCATGACCGACACCGTCCTTTGCGAAACGCGCGGCAGGATCGCCCTGCTGACGCTCAACCGTCCGGCAAAACTTAACGCCTTGAACTATGAGACGATCGACCGCCTGACGGCGCTGCTCGACGCGCTGGAAGCCGACGCCGCAGTGCGGGCGATCGTGCTCACCGGCGCCGGCGATCGTGCATTTTCGGCGGGCGGCGACATTCATGAATTCTCGCACAGCGTGCGCGGTGGGGCCGACACGGCAGTGCGCGAATTCGTGCGCCGAGGGCAAGGATTGACGGCGCGCCTCGAGGCCTTTCCCAAGCCGGTCATCGCCGCCGTCAACGGCATCGCCTTTGGCGGTGGCTGCGAGATCACCGAGGCAGTGCACCTCGCGATTGCCAGCGAGCGCGCCACTTTCGCCAAGCCGGAGATCAATCTCGGCATGCCGCCGACCTTTGGCGGCACACAGCGTTTGCCGCGGCTGGCGGGCCGTAAGCGTGCGCTTGAACTCTTGCTGACCGGTGACGCATTTACGGCGTCGAAGGCTCTGGAACTCGGTCTCGTGAACGCCGTCGTCCCGCACGAGGCGCTGCTGCCGTCGGCATTCGCCATGGCCGAGCGCATCCTGCGCCATTCGCCGGTCGCGGCGGCGGGGATCATCGCGGCGGTGACGCGGGGACTTAACATGACCATCGGCGAGGGCCTGCAGGTCGAGAGCGAACAATTCGCCCGTGTCGTACCGACCCATGACCTCCGCGAGGGCATCGACGCGTGGATCGAGCGCCGCCAACCCGCATACAGGGGCTGCTAGGGTTCGCCGGCAATCATCCGCGGCGCGGCTCGGCGACCCTGATTTCAGCGTCGAGCCGCCGCGACGCCAACCCGCGTGCGATCGCCTCCGCGCTCTGGGCGGACTTGGCAAGCGCCATCGCCTGGCCCTTGCGAATGACCAGCCCCTCGGCCAGCGCGGTCGGCGCCGAAAACAGGCGTGAGAACAGCGGTTTGCGGTCGTCGCGGCTGCGCGAGAAACGGGCCGGCATCGACATTTTGGCGACATGGCCGATAACCGCCTCGGTCCAGCCGTCGACGAGGCGCGCGCCGGGTTCGAGCATCAGCAGCCATTCGCCCTTGGCCTGCCTGATGCCGGCCGCAACGCCGCCTTCCGCCACATAGTGGCAGCCAGCATGCTCGGCGACATAGTGCGTCTGGTCGGTCGAGCCACAGTCGCAAACGATGACGTCGCGCACCACGCCTTCCACCGCCGCGCCGACCAGCGAGGCCAGCGTGCGCGCTAAGGCCTCCTCGTCGTTCCTGGTTTCGATCAGCACGGTGAGCATTGCTTAGCCGAATAGCGGGTCGCGCAACGAAAGGCCAGCACGCGGTGCGGCAAGCCCTGCCGCAAGCGTCCGGCGCGCCCGATACATGGTACTGGAACCCATCTCTCTGATGAGCGATGATCCGCTCATCTGCTTGTCAGCCGTGGCGATCAGTCCGGCCCAGCCGGCAAGACCCGGCGACCAACGCCGCCAGCTACACCACCTCCGGGAAGATATCTCAAAAAAGGGGAAGCGTTTTTACTTCCTGGAGGCAAAAAATTTTTCAACCCATTGAAACAACGAGCCTTTATTTTAGCCAGGGCGATTTAAACCCATTTTTCATCCCCGCCTCTTCGGCCTGCCTTATAATTCGGCCATCGCCCTCGCGGGAACACGGGTCATGAACCGGATGAGCGTGGAGGGGACGGCGCCGGGGTGGCCGCGTAACGGTGCGCGGCTTGGCAAGAGCCTTCAGACCCGGGCCCCAGATCGCGACGACAAGCCTCGGATTGAGCCGGGGCGGTATCAGCGATCGGGCAAGCACGCCGGCGGGGCGCGAAAGCTGCGCCACGTATTGTTACTTGAGAGGCTCGGCCTCGCGCCCCGCTTCCCATCTCCCGCAAGGGAGTTTTCCAGCCAATGGCCAGGGCGGAATCCCGCAGCGTGGCGGTGAGGGAGGCTGCATTCAGGGAGTGCCCGCATCGGGGAATGGACGGCGATCAAAAAGTTCTTGATTTGTTCTCATTAAGCACATAGGAATAGTTTCATGAACGCTCCGATTCGACATAACCCCGAAGCCCCTTGGGAACGCGCCAAGATGGAACAGATCGTGCGCGCCGACATTGCCGCTTTCGGAAGCGGCAGATCCGAGATGGCCAACGCGATGATCGAGGAAAGCGGCGTGCGGATCGGCGAGGATCGCCGGCGCGGACGTGGCGCCGGGGTTAATCCGTCCGGCCGGTTCGAGCCGGTGAGCCGTCACGTCTTCGACGACGGCTGGGAATCGCTGGAAGAGCTTCCGCCCTTCAAGACCGAGGTGCAGGTCGAGAGGCCGCGTACCATCATCACCCGCAACAATTCGCCGGACATCTCGTTCGACCGGTCGATCAACCCCTATCGCGGCTGCGAGCATGGCTGCGTCTACTGCTTTGCGCGGCCGACGCACAGCTATATGGGCCTGTCGCCCGGTCTGGATTTCGAATCGAAACTGTTCGCCAAGCCGGATGCGGCAAAACTGCTGGAAAAAGAGCTTTCCAAGGAAGGCTACGAGCCGCGCACCATAGCCATCGGCACCAACACAGATCCCTACCAGCCGATCGAGAAGAAATACCGCATCATGCGGGAAGTCCTCGAAGTGCTGGAGGCATACGGTCATCCGGTCGGCATAGTGACCAAGTCGGCGCTGGTGACGCGCGACATCGACATTCTTGCGCGCATGGCGGAGAGGGGTCTCGCCAAGGTGGCGCTGTCGGTGACCAGCCTCGACCGCATGCTGGCCCGCACCATGGAGCCCCGCGCCTCGACGCCGACCAAAAGGCTGGAAGCGCTGCGGATGCTGAGCGATGCCGGCATTCCCGTCTCGGTGATGGTGGCGCCGATCGTTCCCGGCCTCAACGACCACGAGATCGAGCGCATTCTCGATTCGGCGGCGAATGTCGGCGCGCGGGAGGCGGGCTATGTCATCCTGCGCCTGCCGCTGGAGGTCAGCCCGATCTTCAAGGACTGGCTGCTGCGCCATTATCCCGACCGCTACCGCCACGTGATGTCGCTGATCCGCTCGATGCGCGACGGCAAGGATTATGATTCGGAATGGGGAAAACGCATGAAAGGCTCCGGCCCCTACGCCTGGCAGATCGGCCGCCGCTTCGAGATCGCCGCCAAGAAACTCGGCCTCAACGAGGAGCGCCGAAGGCTGCGGACGGACCTGTTCAAAGGCACAGGAAAGAAGGTGGAGCAGTTGATGCTTTTGTAGGCAGTCGGCAGTCGGGAAAGTAAGCCCGGGCGTACCAGCCGGCCAAAAGCGACGAAGGCAGCCCCTACTGCCTACTGCCTACTGCCTACTGCCTACTGCCTACTGCCCTATTCGAGTCCCCCGGGCCGCCCCAGCCCGGCGGCGCCTTCCCCGCCCCCGCCCCAGGCTGGGAAGGCCTTGCGGAGAATCGGAACGGATGCGAGTCTTGCCGCACAATGGCTCGCCCGTCTTCCGATTCTCCGCCCCTCTTCGATCTGGCGTTCAAGCCGGATTTTTCATTCGAGCGGAAGGCGATGAAGCGTGGCCTGTGGCCGCTGGCCGGGCTCGACGAGGCCGGCCGCGGGCCGCTCGCCGGGCCGGTCGTGGCCGCCGCCGTGATCCTCGACCCGAAGCGCATTCCGGAAGGGCTCGACGATTCGAAGCGGCTGACGGCGCAGACGCGCGAGGAGTTGTTCGGGCTGATCCTCGGTTCGGCCGTCGGCGTCTCGGTCGCGTCGGTCAGCGCCACCGGCATCGACCGCATCAACATTCTGCGCGCCAGCCTGGAGGCAATGCGGCGGGCGGCGGGCGGATTGCATGTGAAGCCGCTGCACGCGCTGGTCGACGGCCGCGACGTACCGCCGGGATTGACCTGCGGCGCCGAGGCTCTGGTCAAGGGCGACCAGCGCTCGCAGTCGATCGCCGCCGCCTCGATCGTCGCAAAGGTCATGCGCGACCGGATGATGGAGAATTGCGGACGCGTGCACGCCCACTACGGCTTCGAAAGCCATATGGGCTACGCCACCCAGCGCCACCGTACCGCCATCGGCACGCATGGCGCCCTGCCCCGCATCCATCGCACCACCTTCGCGCCGTTCCGGATCGAGGTGGAGACGACGGCCGAGATGCTGATCGAGGCGTAATCGTCGGGTTTGTCCGACTTCGCCTGACTTCGGCCAAGCTGTAACACCCAAGAAAGCTCAGGCAACTGCGGGAAGCGAAGCTTCAAACAACCGCCTCGGAAACAAAAAAGCCGCCGGCAATGCCAGCGGCTTTCGATGTTCAAGCTATAAGAAAGATCAGTTCAGTCGGCTCTTCAAGGCATCCAGCGACGACTTGAACAACTCGCCGCCGACCTTTGCGTCGACCTTGGCAGCGAGCACCGCGCGGGAGGCCTCGACCGCGATGTCCACAGCCTTTGCACGGACCTCGTTGACGGCGTCGCGCTCGGCCTGGCCAATCTTCTGCTCGGCCAATGCAGCGCGGCGCGCCACATAATCCTCGGTCTTCTGCTTGGCGTCCGCCACCAGCAGTTCAGCCTCGCGCTTGGCATGCTCGACGATGTCGGCCGCGTCCTTCTCGGCTTCCTTGCGCTTGCGCTGGTATTCGGCAAGCAGTTGCTGCGCTTCCTCGCGCAGGCGGCGGGCCTCTTCCAGCTCGGCCTTGATCTTGTCGGCACGCGCGTCGAGCGACTTGCCGATTGTACCCGGCACCTTCATGTAGAAGACGATACCCAGGAAAATGACGAGGGCGATGAAGGCCCAGAATGTGGCATCCATGATCGCCTCCCTCAGCTCGCAGCCTTGACCGCGGCCGCGACGTCGGCCTTGTCGGCGCTGCCGACAAGCGAACGCACGATCTCCGAGGCCGTGTCCTCGGCGATGGTTCCGACCTCTTTCATGGCCTTGGCCTTGATCGAGGCTATGTTTGCTTCCGCTGCCACAAGCTTCTCTTCCAGTTCGGCCTCGACACGCTTGCGTTCGGTATCCGCATCGGCTCGGGCACCGTCGCGGGCCTTCTGACCGATCGCATTGGCATTGGCCTTGGCTTCCGCCAGTTCCTGCTCGTAGGCAGCAACAGCCGCATCGGCCTCGCCCTTCATGCGCGCCGCCTGTTCGAGATCCTGGGCGATGCGATCGCTGCGGACTTCGAGGATGCCGCCGATGCGCGGCAGCACGACCTTCTTCAGGAACAGGTAGAACAACCCGAAGGTGATCGCCAGCCAGAGGATCTGAGACGGGAAATGCGACGGATCGAAAGGCGGAAAGGATGCGGACTCGTGCCCTTCGGCGCCGACCTCGGTGTGGCCTTCCAGGCCCGGATGAGCTTCGCCCTCCGGATGCGCCTCACCGATCGGGTGAGCGCCAGATTCCGCCGGAGCGGCTTCCTGAGCATAGCCAGGTGTCACAAACATCTTCGTCCCCTGTCAGGAACCGGCCGCGACATGCGGCCGGCAACATCTGCCCGAAAAGTATCAGGTGAACAGCAGGAGAAGGGCGACGAGCAGCGAGAAGATGCCCAGCGCTTCCGTGACGGCGAAGCCGAAAATCAGGCGGCCGAACTGGCCGTCGGCAGCCGACGGATTGCGCAGCGCGCCCGCCAGATAGTTGCCGAAAATGGTGCCGAGGCCGATACCGGCGCCGCCCATGCCGAGGCAGGCAATGCCCGCGCCAATCGCCTTTGCTGCATCTACTTCCATATCAAGCTCCTTAAGTGGATCGAAATCCGGTTGAAATTCATTTGGGTGACGGCACCGCGCCGCCGAACCATTGCTAGTGACTGGGGTGCAGGGCGTCGTTCAGATACATGCAGGTCAGAACGGCAAAGACGTAAGCCTGCAGGAAAGCCACCAGAAATTCCAGCGCCGTGATCGCGACCGTCATGGCCAGCGGCAGGATCGCACCGGCGATACCGACCGCGCCGAACGCGCTCAGCGAAGTCACGAAACCCGCGAACACCTTCAGCGTGATGTGGCCGGCGAGCATGTTGGCGAAGAGACGGACGGAGAGGCTGATCGGCCGCGACAGGAACGAGATGACCTCGATCAGCACCACCAGCGGGACGAGGATGCCGGGCACGCCCTGCGGCACGAATAGCTTCAGGAAACCGAAGCCATGCTTCATGAAGCCGTAGACGACGACCGTGCCGATCACCAGCAAAGCCAGCATGAAGGTGACGATGATCTGGCTGGTGACGGTGAAGAAATACGGAAACAGGCCGAGCAGGTTCGCGACCAGCACGAACATGAACAGCGAGAACACCATCGGGAAAAACTTCATGCCTTGCGTGCCGGCGGCATCACGCAGCATGTTGGCGACGAATTCGTAGGACATTTCCGACAGCGACTGCAGGCGTGTCGGGATGAGGCCGCGGCTCGAGGTGGTGAGGTAGAGGAAAGCGCTGCTGGCGGCGACGGTCACCACCATGAACAGCGACGAGTTGGTGAAGGAGAAATCAAGCCCGCCGATTTCGATCGGAATCACGTCCCAGAAGTGGAACTGGTGGATCGGATCGTTGGCCATTCGGCCCCCCTCGGCTACGGCGCCTCGCGCCTGTCAATTTCAGTTCTTGCGGCCGTTGTCGGGACCTTTCGGCCCCTTGATACCAGCTTCGGCAACCACCCCGGCCGACCGCATCACATTCAGCACGCCGGCTCCGAACCCGAGCAGCAGCAGGACGATCAGCCCCCAGGGCGACGTTCCCGCCAACTTGTCGACCAGCCAGCCCAAGCCGGCTCCGACCGCCACTCCGGCGATGAATTCGCTCGACAGTTTCAGCGCCTGGCCGTAGCCGGTCACGCTCGTCTGTCTGGCTTCGCCTTGCCCGCCATTCTCGCCGTGACCTTTCGCCGCCAGCGATGCTTCGAGCTTGCGCCTGCGATGCTCCAGATCCTCGTCCGCGGCACTTTGCCGATCACCGTTTCCGGGTCCGGTTTTTCCGGTTTCGCCTGGCAATTTTCGGCCAGCCACCGCAACCCCCTCGCCCGGACGCGACCATTCGTCCGTCCGCTTCAAAGTCGCCGGCAACATAGTTAGAGGCCATGCCCCCGTCAAGCCACGTAGCGGCTCGGCATAAGATGTATTTTCTATTTATAAATCAATATCTTATGGAAGTGCGACATACTGACCCGCAGTTTACGCGGCCCGACTCGGGCCGCGCCGCGACACCGCTGCGGGTCGGAGTGTTCAAGTGACCGGCCGATCAGCTCCAGCCGCCGCCATAGGTGCGGTAGAAAATATGCAGGCCGATCTGTGTCATCCGTTTCATGGCGCGCGCCCAGCCGGGGCTGACATACTGCGCGTAGTAATGGGTGGAGGAGCCCACTTCGGGGATGAATATCTTGCCGGCGGTGACCGCCATGGCGATGTCCTGGGCGCGCTTGTAGTGCCCTGGGCTCAGCACGCGGTCGGGTATGCTGTCGCAGGCGAAGGAGAACTGGCAGCGGTTCTTCCAGTTGTCGTTCTGATAGACGACGCCGCAGATGGTTTTCGGATAGGCCGGGTTGCGCACGCGGTTGAGCACCACTTGCGCGACGGCAGCCTGGCCGCGCGACGATTCGCCTCGCGCTTCGAAATACACGGCGTTGGCGAGGCACTTCTGTTCCGGCGCCGAGAACACAGATGCGGGCAGCGGCTCGCTCATCCAGGCGTGATCGCCTGCGGCGACCGGCGGGATGAAGCGGCCCTTGTCCTTGTCGAGTTCGTCCTGCAACAGCGCCTCGAAGGGCGAGGCATTGGCATAGTCCGGCTTCGGCGGGGCATAGGCAGTGGCCAGAACATCGGCCTTGTCGTTTGTGACAAGGGCAGCGAGATAAGCAGGCACGGTCGGATCCGGCTTCTTCTCCTCCTTCACGTAGAAGGCGGTGGCGATCTCTATCTCCTTGCCTTTGATGTCCGGCGTTGCGAAGGCCATCTTCAGTTCCGGGCCGATCGCTGGCCGTAGAATCATCGAGGTACGCTCGATGATCGATCCGGCGTTGAAGAATTTCGGCGGTGCCACCGGCATGACATTGACGATACGGCCCTTCTTGTCGCCGCGATTGACGCGCTGCTCGTCGGGCGTCGTCGCATCGGAGCCGCCCTTGCCGCGGAACGCGACCTCGCCGATGCCGGGCGCCGAGACGCCGGAGCCCGAGATCGAGCCGGTGCTGCCCGCATCGACAAAGGGCATTTCGGCCGCATGCACCGAGCCCGCCACCGATTTCTCGACATAACCGTTCCAACGGACCGCAGGCGCCTCGATGCCGGAAACCATGCTCGCCATATCCTGATAGGCGGCGACCGTCGGGAAGCCGACCCAGATGCCGAGGCCGACCAGCGCAGAAGGAAGCAAGGCAGCTTTTGGCCTCAGGGCGACAATCGTCAACCGCCAGACGAGGTGCAGCAGCAAAGCCATCAGGTTACGGCTGACGATCGCGCAGACGAAAGCCAGGCGCGCGGCGCGGCGGAGCAGCTTTGGAAGGGAAGACACTTCAAGAGCGCGGGCAACGGCAAACCGTTGCGACACAAGACGTCGAAACAAGGCTGACTCCCCAGGACGCAACAGCAACCCACTGGAGAGCGAGAGTGAAGCATTAACCTTGATGGAGGGTTAACGGGAGGGGGTGCAGCGGGAATGAGGCTAACCATGAATCCCTAGAGTGAGGCCCACCGAGCAGCCGTTCAGAACGACCGCGGGGGCCTAAAACAGTCGTCAATCCACGGCGTTAGTTGTGTGAATAAATGAGCGCCATCTGTGCGCACCAAGATCGATCGCCGGCCGTAGTGCCCATTGGTCGGGCCGAAATTACGGTCAGACTGGCAAGGGTCGTCAGCGCTTCTTCGCCTTGCCCGCATACGGATTGTCGGACGCCCGCAGAGCGATGCGGATCGGCACGCCCGGCATGTCGAAGGATTCGCGAAGCCCGTTCGACAGATAGCGGATGTAGGATTGCGGCACGGCATCCGGCCGCGAGCAGGAGATCACAAAACCCGGCGGGCGCGCCTTCACCTGGGTGATGTATTTGAGCTTCAGCCGGCGGCCGGCGACGGCGGGCGGCGGATGATGCGCCAGGATTCCTTCAAGCCATCGGTTCAGCCGGCCGGTCGAGACGCGGCGGTTCCAGATGCGGTGGGTCTCGACCACCTCGTCCATCAGCTTGTCGAGGCCACGGCCGGTCTCCGCCGAGATAGGCACGGCGCGAAGGCCGCGCACCTGCGGCAGCAGCCGCTCGGTCTTCTCGCGCAATTCGGCCAGTGTGGCCTGCGGCGTGTCGATCAGGTCCCATTTGTTGAAGGCGATGACCAGCGCCCTGCCCTCGCGGACGATCAGGTCGGCGATCTGCAGATCCTGCTTCTCGAAGGGAATCGTCGCGTCGAAGACGACGATCACGACTTCGGCGAATTTCAGGGCGCGCAAGCCATCCGAAACCGAGAGCTTTTCCAGCTTCTCCTGCACCTTCGCCTTGCGGCGCATGCCGGCAGTGTCGAACAGCTTTACCAGCCGGCCGCGCCAGTCCCAGTCGACCGAGATCGAATCGCGGGTGATGCCGGCCTCCGGGCCGGTCAGCAGCCGCTCCTCGCCGATGAGCGCGTTGATCAGCGTGGATTTTCCCGCATTGGGGCGGCCGACCACGGCGATCCTGAGCGGCTTCGTGTCGTCGTAGGCGGGTTCGCTCTCGGCATCCGCCTCGGAAATGTCCTCGCCGATCAGCACGTCGCTGTCGGCGGGGAGATCTTCCTCCTCCGGGTCCTCCGGGAAGCAGCGCTCCTCGCCCAAAGCCTCGACGATGGCGTCGCGCAGGTCGGGCATGCCTTGGCCGTGTTCGGCCGAAATCGCGATCGGCTCGCCAAGTCCCGCTTCCCATGCCTCCAGCAGGCCGCCCTCCGAAGCGCGCGATTCCGACTTGTTGGCGGCCAGCACCACCGGCTTGCCGGCGCGGCGCACGATATCGGCAAAAGCCTTGTCGTCCGGCAGCAGGCCGGCACGCGCATCGATCATGAAAATGACGAGATCGGCCTCGCGGATGGCTATCTCCGTCTGCAGGCGCATACGGCCCTGCAGGGTTTCCGGCGCGGCTGTCTCGAAGCCGGCGGTGTCAATCACCTCGAAGGACAGATCGTAGAGCTTCGCCGGATGGATGCGCCTGTCGCGGGTTACGCCTGGCGTGTCGTCAACCAGCGCCAGTTTCTTGCCGGCAAGGCGGTTGAACAGCGTCGACTTGCCGACATTCGGCCGGCCGATGATGGCAACCTTGAGCCTCATCGCAAATCAGGAGGCCGCGCCGGAGCCGCGGATCAGTTCCGCCATCAGCGAAGCGCGGTCGCGGGTGTTGCGCGGCGCAGTCTCGTCGCCGTTGATCTGGTCGAAGAAGGCGAGCGCATCCTTGGCCTTGCCTTCCTTCCACGCCGAAAGGCCCAGCGCCTCGCGGGCGGAATGGCGCAGCGGGTTGGTTTCATCGGCCAGCACTTCGACACGCGACGAGACATCCTGGTAGCTGCCGTTGTCGACGAGGACATAGCCGGCGCGCAGCCGCGCCATGTCGCGGATGGCCTGCGGGATCGAGGTGTCGGCCGCGACCGCGTCGAATTCCGTGACAGCGCCGGAGAAGTCGCCCTTGTCGGCGAGCACAGTCGCTGCGCGCAAACGTGCGAGCAGCGGGTAGGCGCCGTAGCCGTCGGCCTCCAGTCTATCGAGAGCGGCCAGCGCTTCGTCCTGCTTGCCGCCATTGGCCAGCGCAAGCGCCTGCGAGAAGGCATCGCCCGAAGTGTTCGCCTTCGAGGTCTGCCAGTAGTCATAGCCGACCCAGGCAGCCGTACCGAGCACGACCGCCACAGCGATCGCCAGCCCGATCGGGCCATAGCGGTCCCACAAGGCGCGCGCCTGCGCCTGGCGGTATTCCTGGTTCACTTCGCGGATAAAGCTGTCGTCCGACATCGCCTGAAAGCCGTTTTCGCCCCGCGGGGCCGTTGAGCCCGCCTTGTAGCGGAAATTCGCCGGCATGGAAGGGGCACCGCCTAGAATCGGCCGTTCGCGACCATCGGTAGCCGGCGCAATGACGCCTTCGTGTTCCAATCCGCGCCACAATCATGTCATAGCGCTGCCCCGACCTCCATTCCGCAGCCCAAGAGTGCCCATGTCCGCGTTGATGCGTCGCGCCGTTTCCGCCCTGGCCTGCCTGGCGTTCCTGCCTGTAGCCGGCGAGGCGTCGGCCGAAAAGATCCCGGCGAAGCCGCACCAGGTGGTGATCATCTCCTTCGACAACTCCAATCCCGTCGAATTGTGGCAGAGGAGCCGCGCGCTCGCGGCAACGACCGGTGCGCGCTTCACCTATTTCCTCTCCTGCGTCTTCCTGCTGTCGCCGGAGACCAAGGGAATCTATCAGGCGCCGGGCGAGAAGGCCGGACGCTCGAATGTCGGCTTCGCACCCTCTAAGGAAGACGTGAAGGCGCGGCTCCAGCAGATATGGCTGGCGCGCTCGGAGGGCCATGAGATAGCGAGCCATGCCTGCGGCCATTTCGATGGCGGAAAATGGACCGAGGCCGACTGGCGCCGCGAGCTTCTGTCGGCCTCGACCATCCTCCGCGACGCCTGGCGCATCAACGGCCTGGACGGCGAGCCGCGCGGCTGGCGGCATTTTGCCGAGCACGAGATTTCGGGTTTTCGCGCACCGTATCTGTCCACCGGCAAGCACCTTGATGAGGCGCTCGCCCAAGCGGGCTACCGCTACGGTGCCAGCGGCGTCTCGCGCGGCCCGGCCGAGCCCCTAGAGCGCCACGGGCTGATGCAGTTTGCCCTGCCGCAGATTCCGGAGGGGCCGGCTGGGCGAAAAGTCATCGCGATGGACTACAATCTGTTCGTCCGCCACTCCGGCGGTTTTGAGCGTGCCGACAGGGATGGCGCCTTCGAGGAGCGCGCGCTCTCGGCCTTTCACGCAGCCTTTGACAGCCAATATTCCGGCGGCCGCACGCCGCTGCAGTTCGGTTTCCATTTCACGCTCATGAATGACGGCGCCTACTGGCGCGCGCTGGAGCGCTTTGCTCGCGACGTCTGCACGCGTGCCGACGTTGATTGCATCAGCTATGCCGATTATGTTGCGCGGCGCGAGCAGCCAGACCGGACGGTCGTCGGCGACGTTGGCGGGTAGGCCCCAGCTCAGGCGTGGTCCGAGGCAAGCTCCTGGCGTTCGACATAGCGCCGGTCGATGTCTGGCAGCGGCTGCCCATCCAGTGTCGCCTCGAAAGCGCGAAGGCGCTTGTAGATCGACAGCAACTCGACAATCGTCGGCCATGAGTTGACCAGATACTGGAACGAAGAACTGACCTGACTGAAGGCGGTAGCGATTTGCTGCCAGATGCCAAGCGTTATTTTTCCCGCGGCAATGGTCGGGATCAGGATAAGACTTGCGAAGATCGCGTCCGCCTGACCGAAACCTGAACGGAACACGTTGAAATAGGCGTAGTGAAAATACAGCCTGAAGTAGTTCTTGCGCACATTAGCGAAAAGCTCGGTGACTGTCGGCGGCTGGGCACGATCTTCGTGATCCTCGCCGTAGACAAGCTCCTTTCGGTAGGCGGCCTCGACACGCTGGTTCCTGAATTCCAGACCCGGTAGCTTGATGCCGACCACAGCCAATAGCACCGTGCCAAACAGCGACCAGACAACCGCGGCAACCACGAGGGAGTAAGGAACCGGCCCGAAGAACGGAAGTTCGGTGATGTAGGTCGACAATTGCGCCAGCAGGGGCAAGAACGCGATCAGGGTCAGGATGGAATCAGCGAACGCCACGCCTAGGCCTTCCATGGTCGTGGAGAAGCGCATGGTGTCTTCCTGAACGCGCTGCGACGCGCCTTCGATATGGCGAAGCCGCGACCAGTTCGCCATGTAGTAGTCGTTCATGGCGGTGCGCCAACGGAAAATGTAATGGCTCACATAAAAGCGCGTCAGCACGAACAACATGATGTTCGCCATTCCAATCCAGGCATAAATCCAAAACAGGCTATAGAGTTCGTCCGCCGACACCGAGGCGGGCGGCGTCAGCGCTTTCTGGAATAGGTCAAAGAACGGCCTGCGCCAGTTGTTCAGCGCGACGTAGAGTTCAACTGAAATATAAGTCGAGAAAAGGATCATCGCTGACCCAAGAATCGACCAGTTCTGCCATGGGTGCGGTGCAAAGAGCCGCCAGAACAGATAAAAAGCTGCCAGGAATACCGCGAAATAGATGTAGAACCAGATGAAGGGGCCTGACCAAAACACCGGGACGCCCAAAATTGGAGGCGCATCGGCGGGCGCCGGAGGCAGACCGAAGGCAGCGCCGAGCTGCGCCCCTCCAAAGAACCAGAACAGAATCCCAACCAGGCTCCATACGGCGGCCGAGATGAAGAAGAGCTTCGGCTTAGGGAAGAAGGATACGAACACGTCAGCAATTTCCTTGCCGGAGGCGCGAATGCGCGGTTGGATCACACCGGCATGAAGTCACACTTCGCCGCTAAAGGAAATGCGCGCTGCCTGCCGTCGCCGGGCAGGAACCGTCAAATCATGGCGATTTTGGCGCGGCGCGGGAGATCAGCGCCACCGCGCCGGCCACGATCAGCACGAGCGCAGCGCCGACGGACGCGACAACGAAGTCGCCCGTCCATTCCGCGGCAAAGCCAGCGGCGATAGGCCCAAGAATCTGGCCGGTACCGAAGGCCGCGGTCATCAGCGCCATGACCAGGCGCGGCGAGTGCGGCGCAAGCTGCCGACCGGCCTGGAGGCCGAGCGCCGTCAGGCCGACAAAAGTTCCGCCGAGCAGAACGCCGCCAAGCAGCGGACCGAATTGTCCGCCGAGCGAAACGCTCGCCGCTACGCCCACCGCCTCGACCGCACAGCCGATTCCGAACGCCACGACCACGCCGCCGCGCCGCGCCACTACGTTCCACAGGAATACGGACGGCAGGGCGGCAAGACCGGTTGCCAGCCACACCATGGTCTCGAACAGCCGGCTCGATCCGCCGGCGCGGACTATGGCGATCAGGAAGGTTGCGGTGATGATGTAGCCGAAGCCGAACAGGCCGTAGGCGAGGATCATCAGGACCAACGGCCTGTCGCGTGGCAGGGATGGCTCGGCAGCCGACGCGCCCGTCACGATCGGGCCGCGATCGATCAGGCGCATTGCAATCGCGAAACCGAGGACCGAGAGTATCGCCGCCCCGATCCAGCCGGCGCGCCAGCCGGCATCCGTCGAGATCAGCACGGCCATCATCGCCGACGATGCGGCGATGCCCATGCCGACGCCGCCGAAATGCACCGCCTGGAGATCGCCGCGGCCGGTCGCGGATAGCTGGCTGAAGACGATGCTCGACGCGAAAACCAGGACGAATGCACTGGCCACGCCGCCAAGGAACCGGATGGCAAGGAACAGCGGAAAGCTGTCGGTTGCCGCCATGAGGGCGCAGAGCGCCGCGCTGGCCGCAAGCCAGCACAAGGCGAGCAGCCGCTCGCGGCCTTGCGCCCAGGCTCCGGCTGTGGCGATGGCGCCAACGAGATAACCGAGATAATTGGCCGAGGCGACCAGCCCGGACTGAGTGGCGGACAGGCCGAGTTGCTCCATCATCCCTGGCAGAATCGGCGTGTAGACAAAGCGGCCGATGCCCATGGCGACCGCCAAGGCGGCCATGCCGCCAAGAGCGTAACGGAGTGGAGAAGCGGAAGAGGCGAGCATCGCCCCAACCTTAGATTTGTTGCATTGCAACACAATCCGCTTCGATTGGTCCAGCCCTTCGAACTTTCAGTGGGTTTCAGGCCGCTGGCTCGCGGGCACGTCAATGCAGGCGGGCGAGCCCCTTGAACGGCTCCGTCGGCAGCCGGTAGCATCGGTTGAACGGCAGGTCGGCGAGTTCGCGCGGCGACATGGCCGCGAGCGCCGGGTGCGAAAGCGGATCGCGCCACCAGGTCTGGTTTTCGGAAGGGGCGTCGGCCGGCTCGAACACTTCCCGCCCGAGGGTTTTAAGGATTGAGATAAACTTCATCTTTGTTCTCCAATGCGTGTTGCAGGCTGGTATTTTGAGCCGATCCATGGTCCTTTCAATCAAGAAAGCCATTGGCCCAAGATTAGAAAACCTAAACCGATGAAACTCAATTCGGTGCATCTCAACGGCTTGCGCGCGGTGGAGGCGGTGGCGCGCCTCGGCTCGCTGCAGAAGGCGGCGGAAGAACTCGGCGTGTCGCCGAGCGCCGTCAGTCAGCAGGTCGGGCGGACCGAGGCGCAGATCGGTCAGGTGGTCTTCGACCGGACGTCTTCGGGTCTCCAGGCAACCGGATTCGGCCGGGATTTCACCGCGCGACTATCTTCAGGGTTCCGTGAACTCGAGGGCGCGGTCGCCATGGCCGAGCGTGCGAAAGTCTGCGTGCTGGCCGTCTCGGTTGCGCCTGCGTTTGCGTCAAAATGGCTTTTGCCGAGACTTTCCAAACACTTCACGCTCTATCCCGAGGTCTTCCTGCGTATCGACGCCTCGACCAAACTGGCCGATCTGGACCATTCGGATATCGATATCGCGATCCGGATGGGCGACGGGACATGGCCGAAGGTGCGCGCCGAATTGCTGATCGCACAGGAGATTTTTCCGGTCTGCGCGCCGTCGATCGCCGAGACACTGAAGACGCCGGCGGACCTGGCGAAGACCTGGGAGATCATCGACGAGAGTTCGATGTTTTCATGGAATCAGTGGTTTAGCGCGGCTGGCATCGAACCCGTGCGGATGCAGCAGGGCGCTCGCTTCACAGATCCGATGCTTTGCCTCGATTCGGCGATCGCCGGCCATGGCGTGACGCTGGCGTGGCAGTTGCTTGCCGCCGACGCCATGGCCGATGGAAGGCTGGTGGCGCCATTCGGGGTCCGGGCGACAAGCGGCCTTGGCTACTGGATGGTGACTTCGGCTGCCGAGCGTGAGCCGAAAAAAATCAATCAATTCAAGGCGTGGATACGCGGCGAGATCGGTCAAACCATCCAGCAGTTCGGGCCGCTGGTCTGCGCACAGTGATGGCAGCGCACTACGTCGCGGCGTATGTCATGTCTCGAATGATAAGCGTTATCAACGGCTTGGCGCCGTGAACGGCGCCAATTCGCGTGACAAGCCGGACATGGACTCCTGACAGACCGGACATCTGGGCGCTTTTCGACGCCACAGCCTGACGAAGTCATCCGCGCAAGCCTCACGGACCGGACCGGATGTCAAGCTCCGCTCGGACGCCAAGACGGCGACACAACATCGCCGCTTTGAAGTGGCGCGATGGAGTCGACCGGCCTATCTATGCCACCAGTCAAATCTCAAAGAAGGTATCGTCCATGACCTCCCACCCCGGCACACTTTCCGCCTCGATCGATCCGACAAAACTCGACCGGCTGGCCGAGGTGGCGGTGAAGGTCGGGCTCAGGCTACAGCCTGGGCAGGACCTGGTGATGACGGCACCCGTCGCCGCGCTGCCGCTGGTGCGAAAGATCGTGGCGCATGCCTACAAGGCGGGCGCGGGACTGGTAACACCGATCTTTTCGGACGAGGAGATCACGCTCGCCCGCTACCGCAATGGGCCGGACGAAAGTTTCGACCGAGCGCCGGGCTGGCTCTACGAGGGTATTGCAAAAGCCTTCGACAGCAATGCCGCACGGCTGGCCATCGTCGGCGACAATCCCATGCTGCTGTCCGGCGAGGACCCGGCCAAAGTGGCGCGTGCTAACAAGGCCAACTCGATCGCCTACCAGCCGGCGCTGGAAAAGATCGCGGGCTTCGACATCAACTGGAACATCATCTCCTATCCGACCGCTTCCTGGGCGAAGCTGATGTTTGCCGGCGACAGCGAGGATATCGCGGTAGCGAAACTGGCCGACGCGATCTTCGCCGCCTCACGCGTCGACCGCGACGATCCGGTCGCGGCGTGGCGCGAGCATAATGCCGCGCTCGCCAAGCGGAGCAAATGGCTGAACGGCGAGCGTTTCAGCGCCTTGCACTATACCGGCCCGGGCACGGACCTGACGGTGGGCCTGGCCGACGGCCACGAATGGCACGGTGGCGCCTCAACCGCCAAGAACGGCATCACCTGCAACCCGAACATCCCGACGGAAGAAGTGTTCACCACGCCGCATGCACAGCGCGTCGAAGGGTATGTGCGCAGCACGAAACCACTGTCGCATCAGGGCACGCTGATCGACAACATCGAGGTGCGGTTCGAAAAGGGAAAAATCGTCGAGGCCAGGGCGACGCGCGGCGAGGAAGTGCTGAACAAGGTGCTGGACACCGACGAGGGAGCGCGCAGGCTGGGCGAAGTGGCGCTGGTGCCGCATTCCTCGCCGATCTCGAAAAGCGGGCTCCTGTTCTACAACACGCTGTTCGACGAAAACGCCGCCAGCCACATCGCGCTCGGCCAGTGCTATTCGAAATGTTTTCTGGGCGGCGACACAATCACGCCGGAACAGATCGCGGCGCAGGGCGGCAACAAGAGTTTTATCCATATCGACTGGATGATCGGGTCGGATGAGATCGACATAGACGGTGTGCGCGCCGACGGGTCGAGGGTGCCGGTAATGCGCAAAGGGGAATGGGCGTAGAGAGAGAGAGAGAGAGAGAGAGAGAGAGAGTACTTCGTCGCAGGATAACCAGACCAAGGCATGTCGCTGTGCCTTGGCCGAGGTGCTGTATTTTTTACACATTTTGGTCCGCTTTGTGCCACGTTCGCGTGGAGATGAACTGTTCCACTGCCTGACAGCCGACATTGCCGTCGACCTCTCTGGAGGTCGCGCCACCAACGGAACTCATTCGAGACTGCTGGGATGGAGATGGCTTTGAATGGGCTTGTCATGGTAATTTTCGCCGGAATGACGCAGCGCTCGCCGCAAGAGTAGCGAAATCGGCGGAAACTCTCGAATGTCCATCGCAACGGGCGAAGGCAAACTGGAACGGCGGCTCGCCGCGATCCTGGCCGCCGACATCGCCGGTTATTCGCGGCTGATGGGAGAGGACGAGGAAGGAACCCTGCGCGATCTCAGGGCCGTGGACGAGGAGGTTCTGACTCCCCAGACGGCGCAGCACCAGGGCCGCATCTTCAAGCGCATGGGCGATGGCTTCCTCGCCGAATTCCCCAGCGTGGTGGAGGCGATGCGCTGCGCGCTCGACATTCAAGCCGACATGGCGGCGCGCGCAGCCGCCAGCCCCGGCGCGCGCAAGCTCGCTTTCCGCATTGGCGTGCACCTGGGCGATGTCATCGCCGATCGTGGCGATGTGTTCGGCGATGGCGTCAACGTGGCCGCGCGCCTGCAGACGCTGGCGGAACCCGGCGGCATCTGCGTGCATCGCTCGGTGCGCAACGAGGTGCGCGATCGCTTGCCCGTCAAGTTCGTCGATATGGGTGAAATCGAGGTCAAGAACATCGCGCGGCCGGTGCGCGCCTTCCGGGTGGCGCACGATGGTGAGACTGCTGAAACTCTGGCCGCCCCAGCCCGCAGAGCGAAGCTCGCCCTAGCGGCGATCGCCGCGGCACTGCTCGCCGTCGTCGGGTTGGCCGCTGTAGCCTTCTGGCCGACCGACGCGCCGCGGCCGGATGCCACCACCGATCCGGCCGGCGCCGGCAAGCATTCGATCGCGGTCCTGCCCTTTGCCAATGCCAGCGGCGATTCCGAGCAGGACTACTTCGCCGACGGCTTGAGCGACGGGCTCATCACCCAGCTCACCGGCCTGTCGGGCTTGTTCGTCATCGCCCGCGGCTCGGTCCTGCCCTACAAAGGGAAGACTGTCAGCCCACAGACGGTCGCCCGCGAGCTTGGCGTCCGCTACGTTCTCGAAGGCAGCGTGCGAAAGTCCCAGGACCGCTTGCGCATCAGCGCCAACCTGGTGGAAGCCGACACCGCCCGGCAAATCTGGGCCAAGCAGTTCGATCGGCGTCTCGAGGACATCTTCGCCGTGCAGGATGAGGTGATCAAGGAGATCGTGGGAGCGCTTGCGGTGCAGCTCACGTCGGCGGAAGCGGCCGGGCTGACGCGCATTCCGACCAGCAACCTGGAGGCCTACGATTGGTTCCTGCGCGCCGAAGCGCAAAGCTACTATGTCGTCGATGCCACAACGCAAGCGCGGGCCCTTGCCGCCTATGACAAGGCGATCGCGCTCGATCCCTCCTTCGCCGATGCCTATGCCGGCTATGCGCGGACTTCGGCCCAGGTCTGGCTGAACGTGGCGGACCTGGTTCTAACCGCGACGGTGGCAAGGAAGCGCGCCTACGAGGCCGCCGGCAGGGCGCTGGAACTCGATCCCGACAATGCCCGCGCCTTCGCGGCCCTCGCCGTCTTTCAGTTAGCCGAAGGCCGCCACGACGACGCCATTGCTTCGGTGCGACGCGCGGCTGCACTCAATCCTGGCGATGCCGAGGCCAAGGCAAACCTCGCCCTGGTGCTGGCCTATTCCGGCGAACCGGACGAAGCGGCGACCGCCATTGCCCAGGCCATGCGCTTGAATCCGAAACCGCCACCCGGCTTTCTCCAGCTTACGGGGATGGTGCACACGCTAACCGGGAAATACGAGCAAGCGCGGACCGAACTCGAAACCGTGGTGGCCGCCTGGCCGGCCGCGGAAAACACGCGGGAATATCTGGCCGCCTGCTATGCTGCACTCGGCCGAACCGACGAGGCGCGAAAGCTCGCGGCCTTCCTGACCGATTTTCCGTTCGCCAACCTCGCCGCCTATCGCAATCTCTATACCGGCTTGTTCCGCAATCCATCCGATCTCGCCCGCCACCTCACCTTGCTCGCTGAGGCCGGCATTCCCGAATGGCCGCTCGGCTATCGGGGGAACGAGCAAGCTCGCCTTCGCGGCGAGGCCTTGGCCACTCTCATCGTTGGGCGTGGCTGGCAGGGGATCACCACGTTCAAACGCGCCGACGCCGTGCCGTTCTTTCTGCAGGTCACCAAGGACTTCCGGGCCGCCTATCGCGGCGCCAACACGTTTCTAACAGGGCTGGCGCGAATCGAGAACGACCAGCTCTGCCTGCAATTCGAGGCGAGCTTCCGCGGTCACTGGCAATGCGGCGCGGTCTATGCCGACAAGAGCGGCGGCCTGGACTACGCTCTGGTCCTGCCCGACACGCTCCGCTTTTTCTCGGTCAAATAGCGCTTTCTACTTCACCAGCTCGGCATGCACCGTCGGCCAGTTGGCCTCGGCTTTGGGCCGATTGGCGGCGAGGTCCTCGAAGCCCGCACCGGCGGAAAGATAGAGCTTGCCGTCGATGATCTGCCAGACCTCGGGTTCGATGTTGACGGTCACCTCGTTGTAGGCGACGCCCTCGCTGCACAAGCCGCCATACTGCGGTGCGTAGTCTATCGGGCTGGCATCGAACAGCTTGCGGTTTTTGTCGCTGGAAAATTGCCAGGTGGCCCCGAGCCATTCCGATTGAAACTTCTCCGAGCCCTTCACCGCCCGTTTTTCGGTGAAATAGGCGACAGGGTCGTAGCCCTCGATGGCGACACTGCCGAAGTAGCCGGTGTTGACCTCGCCGGCCGCAGCCGGCACGGTCCAGGCGGCAGCGATGCAGAGACAAGTCAATCCGAGATGTTTCATGTCGCTCATCCTTTCGTTTGCAGATCTAAGGCACGCGTGCGGTTTCGGCCGCCAGCTTCAGGCACTCCCCGCCCCAGAGACCCGTCAGCTTCGCCGGCTGGCATTGGCCGCCCCGTTTCAACAGGAAGGCAAGCGTCTCCTTGCGCGCCTTGAATCCGGCGCGGGTCATGGCGGTGTAACCGTGGCGTTCGGTTGCTTCCGGATCCGCACCGGCCGCCAGCAGCATCGCCAGAATGTCCGGATGGTTTTCTTCGGCGGCGACGATGAACGGCGTCACCTTGAAGCGGTTCTCGGCGTCGTTGGGCGAAGCTCCGGCCACCAGCAACTGCCGCACACAGTCCGTGCAGCCCGCATAGGATGCGCCATGCAGCGCCGTCATGCCGCGGCTGTTCCTTGCCACGACATCGGCGCCGCGTTTGATCAGCAAGGCAACAGCTTCAGGCCGGTTGGCCAAGCAGGCTGCGACCAGTGCCGTCTCACCGGCTGGGCTTTTTTCGTCGATAGCAGCACCGCTGTCGAGCAGGGCCTCGAGTGCAGCCACATCTCCGATGCGCGCCGCGTCGTGAAGCGGCCCGGCAGTCGCGGCTGCAGCCGTCAATCCGAGCCAAAATGCCACTGCAGACAGTGGTCTAGCGAGCATGTCGCTCCCCGTTTGGCTGGACAATGCTAGCATGCGTGCCGTTTCCGGTCGAGTCCGGCGCCTGGGGAGCTGGGATTCCGTTTACGGCTGCGCCCGTGATGCAAGGGTCATAACCAAGCACTTCCGTCGCATTAGGCCTTGGCGAGCCTGCCGCGCTCCGACCAATGCAGGACGCGAACAGCGCTTGCGTTCTGCGTCTGCCAGCGATGTCCAGATAAATCCAATTTAGCAGCTTGCTAAAATCTTTAAATTTTACTTAGCGGAATCCTTCGGCCCATATGTCCTCACCGAACAGCGTCGGCGGCGCGCTCGCGGGAGGACAGAACCATGAATGCGTTTTCGAGAAATGCGTTTTCGACCGTCGCGTTCGCGCCTCCCGCCCGGCTGCTGATGGGTCCGGGGCCGTCCAATGTCGCGGCCGACGTGCTGGCCGCGCAGGCTCAAGCCACCATCGGCCATCTCGATCCGGCCTTCGGCGAACTGATGGAAAGCATCAAGGATCAGCTGAAGGCAGTGTTCCGCACCCACAACCGCGTGACATTCCCGCTTTCGGCGCCAGCCTCGCTCGCCATGGAGATGGCGCTGGTGACGCTGCTGGAGCCCGGCGACACGGCCATCATCGCTCAGAACGGGGTGTTCGGCGGGCGCATGGCGGAGATCGCCCGGCGGGCCGGCGCCGAGGTGAAGCTCGTCGCCGGCGAATGGGGCCGACCCGCCGACCCGCACGACGTACGCTCGGCGCTGGCCGAGGCGCCGCACGCGAAACTTTTGGCGTTCGTGCATGCCGAAACCTCGACCGGCGCGCGTTCGGATGCGGCGACACTCTGCCGGCTGGCGCGCGAAGCGGGTATGATGAGCGTGGTCGACACGGTGACCGGGCTTGGCGGCATTCCGGTTTCGGTGGACGAATGGGGTGCCGACGTCGTTTATTCCGGCACGCAGAAATGCCTGTCGGCGCCGCCTGGCCTGGCGCCCATCACCTTCTCGGACCGGGCCGTGTCAGCGGTTAAAGCGCGCAAGACGTCGGTGCAGAGTTGGTTCCTCGATCTCAGCCTGATCCTCGGCTACTGGGACGGAGAAGGCGCCCGCTCCTACCACCACACCGCCCCGGTGAACGCGCTGTTCGGCCTGCACGAGAGCCTGCGGCGGCTTTTGTCGGAAGGACTGGAGGCGGCCTGGGCGCGGCACGAAGCCAACCATGAGCTTCTGGCCGAACGGCTGGAGGAACTGGGTTTTGCCTTCGTCGTCGACAAGCCATACAGGCTGCCGCAGCTCAACACGGTGTGGATACCGCAAGGCATCGACGACGCGCCGGCGCGGCGGCTGCTGCTCGACGAGTTCGGCATAGAGATCGGCGGCGGGCTGGGGCCGCTGGCCGGAAAGATCTGGCGCATCGGCCTGATGGGCGAGACCTGCCAGGCCGACAACGTCGAACGGCTGGCGGAGGCGATCGCGGCGGTGAAGGGCTGAAGCCGGCGATTTCCGTAGGATTCACTGGCGTTTGAAGGCGAAGGCTTCGTGGCCTTCGCCGGGATTCCTTATTCGACCGCCTGCTCATAGATGTCCGGCTTGAAGCCGACGGTGAGTTTCCCGTCGATGTCGAGCACCGGCCGCTTGATCATGGTCGGATGCCTCAGCATCAGGGTGACCGCCCTGGCCTCGTCGAGGCCGGCCTTGTCTGCGTCCGGCAGTTCGCGAAACGTGGTGCTCGCCTTGTTGAGCAGCTTTTCCCAGTCGAGCTTTTTCACCCAGCCGCGCAAGGTCTTCTCGTCAAGCCCCTCGGCCCGATAGTCGTGGAAGCGGTATTTCTGGCCGTGACCGTCAAGCCAGGTCCAGGCCTTCTTCATTGTGTCGCAGGTCTTGATGCCGTAGATGGTGATGGGCAAGGGCAAGCCTCCATGTTGGCTCCCGGTCTACCGCCGCCTGCTGGGGTTTCAAGCGCAAATGCGCACGGAGGACGATTGTCCCGAAGAAGTGCGGCGGCGCTGAGCGCAAAGCCCCTCTCGGTCTCGCCCGTTCGCATGCTCAGGGGCTCGCCACCCCTCGCCCGCTCCGCGGGGGCGAAGAATCAGTCCAACGACGCCACCGTCTTCAGCGCGCCGTCGAGCAAATCGCCCTTCTCGTCCTTCAACGCCGCCTCGCGCAGGCGACGGATCCAGTCGGCGGCGTCGGCGCGGCCTTTAACAAGATCGAGCCCGGACAGCACGCGGTCGAACTTCGACTGGGCGCGGGCGTGGGTGTCGGAATAACCCTTGATCAGCCGCCGGCATTCTAAGATTTCAACCGCGAGCGCGTAGTCGGTCGCGACATGATCGAGGGCGAGTGCGTACCAGTGATCGAGGTGTTCAGTTTCGACGGCGTGGCGGAGCAGTTTTCGGCGCCAGCGGCGCAGGCCGCCGATGATCCACAGCGTGGCGAAGCCGGCCATGCCGTCGGTGCGCACATGGCGGCCGCGGTTGATGCGGCGGTCCAGCCAGGCGGCGAGTCTTGGCCGCGCCTCGATATAGCGGCCGAGCCCGGCCGGCATGGTGCCGCAGAATTCCTCGATACGCGGATGGAAATATTCGGTGACGCGCAGCACGTTTTCGTCCCTGACGCCGACCTCGCGGCGCACGCGCGCGGCGCGGGTCGAGCGGGTCTTCAGGTCGGCGACACGGATCATGTCGTCGTAGCACATGGCATTGGCGAGGTGCTTTGCCGCGGCGACCGACAGCGTGTAGTTGTGAGCGGGGGCGTCCAGCGCGACGGCGCGGGCGAGCCGGTCGAGATATTCGCCGCCATAAGCGAGATCCTGGTAGTCGACCACCTTCTTCAGGCCGCGCGCGGCCATGTCGCGGACGGGTTCGGGAAGGGCTGAGATGCGTGCGGTTAGCGACTGCCAGCCGGCAAGCTGCGAGGCGGGGCCGGAGACCGTGTGTCGGGAGGCCTCGGCGCTGCCGTTCTGCGGACTGCCGGCAGAGCCGGCAGTTACCCCCACCCCTGACCCCTCCCCACAAGGGGGAGGGGAATCCGGCGGCGATGCCGCGCTCCCACCGTCAACGGCCTCGCTCGACAGAGCGGCCGGCAAATCCCCCTCCCCCTTGTGGGGAGGGGTTAGGGGTGGGGGCGACTTTTCTGCAGATGCGGCCTCGGATCGATTCGTCCCCCCTGCCCGCTCATAAGCACCCGCAAACGCGGCGAGGCTTTGCTTCACGCCGCGCCCGCCGGCGCCGATCGCCGCCTCGTAGCTTTCGCGCGGGAACGGCAGGGCACCGCAACCGGCCAGCGCGCCGAGCAGGCTGGCGGAGATGACCGAGCCGGCCTGGACGGCGATCCTCTCCATGTCGAAGGTGACGAAGCGTTTGGATGCAGCCTCGGCGGCAGCCAGCACTTTTGGAGAGGAGGCGCGGCCGTCGCCGGGCTCGATCTTTTCCGACACGGCGGCGATGCGGTGCGAGGAGGCGATCAGCGTGGTGCGGTCGGGCGTGACGAAGCCGCGCATGATGGCGCGGCCCGCCTCCATCAGTTCGGCGGCGACCAGGATGTCGACGTCGCCCTGCGCCGGCGACAGCGCGAAGACCGGGCGGCGGCCGGTGTCACGGCACATCTCGATGTAATAGATCGTCGCGCCGGTGCGCTGGGCCACACCCGCGACCGAGGTCGACTGGGCGAGATAGCCGCTGCGTTCGGCGGCATCGACGATCCAGTCGGCGAGCACGCCGCCGCCCTGGCCGCCGACCGCCAGCATGGCGAGTTTTATGATCTCGCCGTCTGCCGGGACATGCGCGCCTTCGGGAAGGATGATGGCTGGCTCAGGCATCGGCGAAGGTCAGCCGCCGGGACTCGCGGAACCGCTGCAGCACGCCGATCGCCTTGCGGCGGAAACGGTCAAGGAAACGCTCCCAGCCGCCCGGATTGTGGACGGTGTCGGCGCGGTAGAAGGAGGGGCAGAGCACGGCGGCGTCCGCCACCTCGCCGCAATTTCCGCAGCCGACACAGCTCTGGTCGATATGGGCGACCGGATCGTCGCGCAGCGGATCGTCCAGCGATTTCACCGACAGCGACGGGCAGCCGGAGAGCCGCATGCATGCATGGTCGCCGGTGCAGATGTCCTCGTCGACGCCGAATTTCGGCTTCACCACCGTCTCGCCGCCCTTGATCGCCTTGTCGAGCAGCGGCCGCTCGCGGCGCTGGCGGTTCAGCATGCATTCGGACGACGCGACGATGACTTTTGGGCCCTTCTCCTCGGTGGTCAGCGCCTCCTTCAGGGTCGCGCGCATTTTCGACACGTCGTATGTGCGATCGATGTGGCGCACCCACTTCACGCCCATGCCCTTCACGGCTTGTGTGATCGGATGTTTTGTCGACTTCGACCGGTTGCTGGCGCGCGAGGACAGGATGTCCTGGCCGCCCGTGGCGGCCGAGTAAAAATTGTCGACGACGACGATGACGCCGTCATTGCGGTTGAACACCGCGTTGCCGATCGAGGACGTAAGCCCGTTGTGCCAGAAACCGCCGTCGCCGACGAAGGAGATGGAACGCTTTTTCGCGTCCGGCGAATTGAAGGCCGACGCCGAAGCCGGGCCGAGGCCGTAACCCATGGTGGTGGCGCCAAGCTCGAAGGGCGGCATGATCGAGAACAAATGGCAGCCGATGTCGGAGGCGATGTGGTGTTTTCCCAGTTCCTTCTCGACCAGTTTGGTCGCCGCGAAGATCGGGCGCTCCGGGCAGCCGGTGCAAAAACCCGGCGGGCGGCCCGGGACGACGCGCGACAGGTCGGGAATCTCGTGGCCGTTGCCGGTCTTGTTGGGCGCGCGCACCGCGGCGGGCAGCATATGCGGCGCCTCGGCGCGCAGGAAGGCGCCGAGCCCGTCGAGCATCACCTGGCCGGTATATTCGCCGGCCATCGGCAGATATTCCTTGCCGACGAGTTTGGTGTCGCGCCCCGCCTTGTGCAGCATGGCGGCGAATGCTTGCTCGATATAGTTGGGCTGTCCCTCCTCGACGACGAGCACGGCGTCCTTGCCTTCACAGAAGGCCAGGAACTCGTCGTCGACCAGCGGGTAGACCGCGTTGAGCACATAGAGCGGAATTTGTGTGTCGCCGAAATTGTCGGCGAGCCCGATGCGCTGCAGGGCGCGGATGACGGCATTGTACATGCCGCCCTGCATGACGATGCCGACCGAGCCGATTTCGGCGCCGAAGAACTCGTTGATCTTGTTGCGTCGGATGAAATCGACGGCGGCCGGCCAGCGCTTCTCCACTTTCTCCTTCTCGTGCAGGAAGGAGGCCGGCGGCAGCACGATACGGCCGGTGTCGCGGCGAGGCGACGACAGCGCCTCGGTGACGGTCATGGCCGGGCGCTTGTTGTCCTTGGCGATGAACTGGCCGTGGACGTGGCAGCAGCGGATGCGCACCTCCATCATCACCGGCGTATTGGAGGCTTCCGAGAGCTCGAAACCGTCCTCGACCGCCTTGACGATCGACGGCAAATTGGGCCGGGGATCGAGCAGCCAGACCTGGCTCTTCATGGCGAAGGCGTGGCTGCGCTCCTGCATGATGGAAGAGCCTTCGCCATAATCCTCGCCGCAGATGATCAGCGCGCCGCCGGTGACGCCGCCGGAAGCGAGGTTGGCCAGCGCGTCGGAGGCGACGTTGGTGCCGACGGTCGACTTGAAGGTCGCCGCGCCGCGGATCGGGTAGTGGACGGAAGCGGCGAGCATGGCGGTGGCGGTTGCTTCCGAGGCCGAGGCTTCAAAATGCACGCCGAGTTCGCCCAGAATGTCCTGGGCGTCGGCCAGCACGTCCATCAGATGGCTGATCGGCGCGCCCTGGTAGCCGCCGACATAACCCACGCCGCATTGCAGCAGCGCCTTGGTGATGGCCAAAATGCCTTCGCCGGAAAATTCCTCGCCAGCGCCGAGGCGGAGTTTCTTGACTTCCTCTGCGAAGGACCGTTCAGCCATGGGGATGTACTCCGCGATGTGCGCGTCCCGCTGGAACACCCCTCATTCGCCTCGCTGCGCTCGGCACCTTCTCCCACAAGGGGAGAAGGGGGAGCGCTGCGCATTTTGCCTCGGCAAATCTCAAGCGTTGGCGATTGGCGGTGAGCTGGGCGCGAAACTCCACCTTCTCCCCTTGTGGGAGAAGGTGTCGCCCTCGGACTTGCGAAGCAAGGACGAGACCAGGCGACGGATGAGGGGTGTTCCAGCGAGACGCTTTCATGACCGTCAAATCTCGTGCTTCCGAATATTCTTCAGCATCTTCTGCAGCGTCACGATGAGGGCCGAATATTCGTCCTCGCCGATGTCCTCGAACATCGCCTCGAAGGCGGCGTACATGGCCGGCCAAGCGCGGCCGAACTCGGCGCGGCCTTCATCGGTGAGAAAGACTTTTCGGATGCGGCTGTCCGTCTCGCCGGTCTCGCGCCGCACTAGGCCGTGCGCCTCCAGGGCATCCAGCGTGCGCGACAGCGTCGACTGCTCGATGACGGTATAGACCGATAGGTCGCCGACCGTGACGCCGTCCATCACGGCCAGCACGGCCAGCGTGCGGACCTGCGGGATGGTGCGGTGCTGGCGGCGGAAATCGTCGCGCAGCGTGGCGTTGTAGCGGCCCATGATGCGGTTCATCAGATAGGGTGCGAACTGCTGCAGCCCGATCTGGCCGAGCGTCGAGATAGGCGCGCGTTTTTCTGCGACCTTCTGTTCCATCAGAGCTTGCTCCCGAGAAGGAAGCCGGACCCGCCGCCGAGCCCCGCGCCGGGATGGGTTGAGGCGCCGATGTGATAGAGGCCCTTCACGTCGGTCTCGTGGTTGCGCGTGCCCTTGAACGGCCGCCACAGGAACGCCTGGTCGATGGTCGACGAGCCGCCATAGGGGTCGCCGCCGACCAGATTGATGTTCATTGCCTCGAGATCGGCCGGAGAATAGCTCTTTCGAGCTATTATGGTGTCCCTGAAACCGTCGATGTGGCTCGCAAGGATCGCCTCGGCGCGGTCGGCGAAGGCTTCGCGCAGTTGTTCGGTCCAGCCGCCGTCGGCGACGACCAGCTTTCCGGCGGCATCGCCCTTGATGTGGCGCGGCGCCTCGGGAAGCTGCAGCCAGAGGATCGCCTTGCCGGCCGGGCAGCGCGACGGATCGAGCGCATGCGGCTGGCCGACGCATATGGTGGGCGTTTCAGGGAGCATGCCCCGCGCCGCCTCGTTGCAGGCTTTCGACACGCCGTCGAGGCCGGGCGTCAGATGCAGCAGCGCCACCTGTCCCAGCCCTTCGCCCTTCCAGGCTGGGGGGCGGTTGAGCGCGTAATGGATCTGGAAATTGCCCTTGCCGTAGCGAAAATTCTTCACCGCGTCCGGTTCGCCGGCGGGTTTCGCGCCGCCGAGCAGGCGGTCGTAAAGCTGCGTCGGCGTGACCGAGCAGATGACGCCGTTGGTCGCGGAAATCTCCTGACCCGAGGCCAGCCGCACGCCGCTGGCGCGTCCATTGCTCTGGATGATCGAATCGACGTCGGCGCCCGTGCGGATTTCCCCGCCGCGCTCGCGGATGAGCTTTTCGAAGGCCGACAGCAAGTTCTTTCCGCCGCCCTTGACGATCGAGGCTCCCGCCGCCTCCAGCGCGAAGGCGATCACCTTGGCGATCTGGCCGGAAAAAGCGTCTTCCGGGCCGAGGCCGGCATGCAGCACCCAGGGTGCCCACAAGGCGCGGGTGAGGTCGGATTCGTAGCCGCTTTCCAGCCAGCCGCGCGCCGGCACCAGCGCCTCGCCCAGAAAAGCAGCCAGCCCACGCGGGCCGCGCCGCCATGCCTCTGCCGCCAGTAGCTTGAATGTCGGATAGCTCCAGAGATTGCCGCCGAGCAGCGAAAACAGCAGGCCGGCATTGCGCTCGATCCCGCCGACATCGCTTGCGTGCCGGTCGCCGTCGCCCGGTGCGATGGCGTTGAGGGCGGCGATGTTGGCGGCGCGGTCGGTGCGGATGACGGCGTGGCTGCCATCCGGCCGCAGCACGCCGGTCGGCATCGCCGTATGGCAGAATTTCAGGCCGTGGCGGGCAAGGTCGGGCCCAAGCGCCGCATAGGCCGGGCCGGTGATGAACAGCACGAAGGTCGTCGCCATCACGTCGTGGACAAAACCCGGCGCGGTGATTTCTTCCGTGCGGATGCAGCCGCCGATACGGTCGTTGCGCTCCAGCACCAAGACTTTTCGGCCTTTGCCGCCAAGGATGGCGGCGCAGACGAGGGCGTTGATGCCGCTCCCGATCACATCATCGT
>NZ_JBIRCY010000019.1:0-121370 GCF_044326205.1 Mesorhizobium sp. IMUNJ 23232 | reverse complement strand
TCGACTGCGCGGTGTTGTTCTGGCATTGTCATGAACGTCCATCCGAGGCTCCTGGCTGGCGGTCGCGTGTGTGGTAACCGCAACCTCGCATCCAAGCCTCGGACGGACAACCTCCATAGCAATGACACCTAGGTGACACGTTTGGCGAGCGCTATGCCCATTACCGAAAACAAACCAGGATGATGATCCCGTATCTTCTGTAAGGCCTGCGACCCTGCCGGCGGCGCCGGTCTTCCGCTTCCGCCGCCCTCTTCTCTCGTTCTCCATGTCATAACTCGCAGCAGGGATGCCCTCTCCTGCCGCTCTGGACCGAGTACTCGGTATTGGACGAGGCAGACCAACTGCTACTGGCGTTGGCACCCCTGATATCCTATCCTACCCCCTAGGATAGGATATCGATTCATGAAACATGCGTCTCACCCTGCCATTATCACTCGCCTAAAACGGGCTCAGGGTCATCTCGTCGCGGTGCTCGCCATGTTCGAGGAAGGACGTCCGTGCGTTGATCTGGCGCAGCAGCTCCATGCCGTCGAGAGTGCGATCAGCAACGCCAAGCGCGAACTGATCCACGATCAGATCGAACATTGTCTTGATGAGAGGAGCGATGCCGGACATCCGCGCCAAGCGCTCAAAGAACTCAAGCTGCTGGCGAAATACCTATGATCGGCGGCATGGGAACACGTTTACTCGATTGGCTCGGGTTTGGCGCGCACGGGCATGCACAAGGCGGGCGCCGGCATGAGGACGACCATGGCGCGCATGGCCACAGCCACGGGGTGATCGATGCCACGATTCCCACAACCGATCGCGGAATCTGGGCGATCAAATGGTCATTCGTGATCCTTGCGATCACAGCGCTCCTGCAGATCGGCGTCGTGGCCATTTCGGGAAGTGTGGCGCTGCTGGCAGACACAATCCACAATGTCGGCGATGCGACGACCGCGATCCTGCTCTGGATCGCGTTCGTGCTGGCGCGGCGAAAACCCACTAAAACATTTCCCTACGGCCTCGGCCGGGTCGAAGACCTCGCCGGCATCGTCATCGTGCTCATCATTCTTTTCAGCGCGATCGTCGCGGGCTACCAAGCGATCGACCGGCTGATACACCCTCAGATCGTGACCCATCTCGTCTGGCTGACGGGCGCAGGCGTTGTCGGCTTTCTCGGCAACGAAGCGGTGGCGGTCTTCCGCATTCGTGTCGGGCGCGAAATCAACAGCGCCGCCCTTATCGCGGATGGCTACCATGCCCGCACCGACGGACTGACCAGCCTTGCCGTGGTTGCAGGTGCGCTCGGCGTGTGGCTCGGATTTCCGATCGCGGATCCGATCGTCGGGCTGCTCATCACGATCGCGATCTTCGGCATCGTCTGGCAATCGGCCCGCTCTGTGCTCACGCGGATGCTCGATGGCGTCGAGCCGGCTGTCATCGATGAAATCCATCGTGCTGCCGAGCACGTGCCGGGCATCGAAGCCGTCGATGCGAAGGCGCGGTGGATCGGCCACAAGTTGCATGCGGACGTGGCGATCAGGATCGATGAGAACATGCCGCTTTCCGCCGCGAACAAGATCGCGGCCTCTTTTGAGAGCGAACTGTTCGAACATATGCCCGCGCTTGCGACGGCGAACATCCGTTTTTCAAACGACGATGCGGACCACGATCATCCCCATCCGCATTCGAACGATCACCCGCACGATCACGGCCACAAGGCCCACCACGACCACGGGTAGAAGGTGGCGGACCTTCCAGCCTACGCCGGCTTGTTCATAAGCGCGCTTCTCGCAGCGACGATCCTGCCCATGCAATCGGAAGCGGTGCTCAGCTCCTTGCTGTTCGGAGGAACCTATTCCACTGCCGGGCTCATTGCCGTTGCAAGCGTCGGCAACATATTGGGCGCCGTCATCAATTGGTTTCTGGGGCGAGGCATCGAGCGCTTTCGGGACCGTGCCTGGTTCCCTGTGAAGCCGCCTGCGCTCGTCCGCGCCGCCGCCTGGTATCGTCGCTATGGCAGATGGTCGCTTCTGGCGAGTTGGCTCCCCATCATCGGCGATCCGCTCACTGTGATAGCGGGCGTGCTGCGCGAGCCGTGGTGGAGTTTCGTGATACTCGTCGGTATCGGTAAGATCGCGCGCTACCTCGTACTCGCTGCGCTCGTTTTGAACTGGACATAAAGGCCAGTGTTTCAATATCTCGTTGCAATTCAGCGCGACATTTATCTCGCGCTCGGAGAGCAGATCAAACTGCTCTCGACGGAAGGGAACTGGCTGGCGTTCTTCGCCTTCTTGCCGATGGGTATTTTCTTCGGGGCGGTTCACGCCCTGACGCCAGGCCACAGCAAGGCGGTACTGGCAACCTACCTCGCCGGCTCGGAGGCGAGGATCGCGCGCGGATTGCTGGTATCGATCACGCTTTCCTTCACGCATGTGACCATTGCCATACTGATCGCGGTTCTTTCGCTGCCGCTCGTTTCGATCGCACTCGGCAGCGTCGGTCGGGCGCCGCTGCTCGAGGACATCAGCCGTGGGCTCCTCGGCCTGATCGGCGCCTGGATGGTGTGGCGCGCGGTGCGTCACGGCCATCATCATAAGCACGAAGGCGAAGCGGTTGGGGTGATGGCGGGATTGATCCCCTGCCCGCTCACTCTTTTCGTCATGACGTTTGCCATCGCGCGCGGCGTGCCGGCGGCCGGCATAATGTTCGCCGGCACCATGATGATTGGCGTAGCGGTCACCCTGTCGTGTGTCGCGATCCTGTCGATACTGCTTCGTGAGCGCCTTGTGCATCTCGTGGAGAGCCGGCCGCGCTTGTTTTATGCCATCACCCCTTCGATTGAGGGTTTCGCTGGCGCCGCTCTGATCGTGCTCGCGCTGAATGAAATCTTCTTACGGTGAGCGGTGTCGAGACGCACCAGCCTTGAAAAGCTCAAACTCGCGACGATCATATTCCCGCCTTCTGCTTACACTGGGACACCCGGTTTCTAACATGCGCTGGCTCACTCAGCGGACACATCGCAGATCCTATTGAAAGGAAAGGCGACGAAGATCTGACGCCCCCGCCGAAATTGGCGCCCATATTTGCTGTCAAGCAGAGTTTTCGGCTATCGTTGAATTGATCGGGCGCAATGTATCGCTTGGTCGGGAGGATATTTCTTGAGGAACCTAGGCAACCCCCACAGGGGTACCGACGTCGTTCCCGTGACACGGCGCGACCTGATTGCCATTGCCATTGCGGTTTCGGGTGCGGCCGCTTTGATCGCCCCGCTTGCATTTGGCGCTGAAGAAGAGGCTTTCAAATTCGGCCTGACGCCCGTCTTCCTTTCCAATGACCTCGAACTGCTTGGTCATCTCAAGACCTACCTTGCTTCCAAGATCGGTGGACCGGTCGAGCTCGTCACGCGCCGCACCTATCAGGAGATCACTGCTCTGCTGGTTTCCGGCCAGATCCAGTCGGCGTGGATATGCGGCTACCCCTACGTGCAATTCAAGGCAGATCTCGACCTCGTTGCGACACCGTCTTGGGACGGGAAACCCCTATACCAGTCGTATCTAATCGCGACGGCCGACCGAACAGTTGAAGATTGGTCAGGCCTCAAGGGCGACATTCATGCCTTCTCCGACCCGGATTCGAACTCCGGCTTCCTCGTTACCCGGGCGCTGCTAGCCGAGAACCGCCTCTTTCCCGAAGCGTTCTTCTCGCACACGTTCTTTACCTACGGCCACCGCAACGTCATCAGGGCGGTGGCATCCGGGCTTGCGCAGTCAGGAAGCGTGGACGGATATGTTTGGGAGGTCATGCGCGAGATTGAACCGGAGCTGGTTACCCGAACCATCATCGTCCGGAAATCGGAATGGCTTGGATTTCCCCCGGTCGCGTCTCCGAAATCGTTGGCTGGAGATCCTAGGGTAGCCGCGCTCCGCGCTGCCCTCGTTTCGATGTCCCAGGACCAGGAAGGCCGGAAGGTACTGGAAATGTTGCGCCTCGACGGCTTCGTCGTCACCCCGCCAGAGCTGTTCGATACCATCGCCGCTAAGGTTGAAACTGTGAGGCAGTTCGGATGACACCGCTCCGCCGCTGGCAGGCGCTCCCGCTGTCCTTCCGTGTCCCGGCCATCGTAGCGCTGCTGATGGTAGTGATCAGCGCGGCCATCTCCGAGAGGGTCCTCGATCGCCTTTCCCGCACCCAGGAAAGCTATCTCGACGGTTTGGCTGGCACATATCTCGACGGCCTTTCTTCGTCCGTATTGCCTGCGGTCTTGCGCGGGGACGTGTGGGAAGTGTTCGACGCGCTCGACCGCTCGTCCTCCGTTTACGAGTCCCTTATGCCGATCGAAACTGTGGTCACGGGTTCGCCGCGTGCTCGCTGCCACCGACCCAAACAAGGTCGAGGCGTATTCGGAGCTTCCCGCCGAATACGCGTCGCGGTACGGCCCTGAGACGGTAACGATCGACGAAGACCGGTTGACAGGCTTCGCGCGCCGCGAACTCGTCTATCAGGGCCAGCCGATCGGTACGATCCATGCGACATTCGACGTATCCCATCTGTTTGCCGAGCGGCGCGAAGTTCTTGTCACACTCCTCATAACGAACGCGGTCGTCGCCGTCCTCTTTGCGTTTGGGGGTTTCCTGCTCGTCCGCCGAATGATCGGCCCGATCCGGGTCCTCGAAAACCACATGCGTTCCGCCGCCCACGGAGCAGCCGAGCCGATATCGCCTGGCGAGATACCGCCGGGCGACGGCGAAGTGGCAAGCCTTTTCCATGGCTACAACGCTCTCGTGCATGCCGAGCGGGAACGGGCGAACCTAGCCATGCAGCTTGCCGAAGAGGAGAAACTGTCGAGCCTCGGGCGGCTTGCTTCCGGCATGGCGCATGAGATCAACAACCCGCTCGGCGGTCTGTTCAACGCCATCGATACGTTGAAGACGCACGGGCAGACACCCGGGGTGCGCGACACTTCCATCAGCCTGATCGAGCGCGGCCTCGCGGGTATCCGCGATGTCGTCGAGGCAGCACTCGCCACCTATCGGCCAGAGCGCTCGCACCGTCCCCTCACGGCGGACGATTTCGACGATGTCCGCCTGTTACTCAAGCCGGAACTGCGCCGCAAGCGCCAGCAACTGGAATGGAACATCTCCTGGAATGGCGCCCGTGAGCTGCCGGTCAGGGGCGGCCCGGTGCGTCAGGCGGTGCTCAACCTTCTCCTCAACGCGACAGCCGTTACTCCCGAAACAGGCGTTGTTTCGCTCAGCGCGAGCAATGCCGATCAGCGCCTGGTCATCGAGATCCGCGACGAAGGCCCAGGAATGCCGCCGGGCATCGCGGGCATACTCGTGGACCGCGATCCAGGGCCGGCGGTGCGAGCCGGACGCGGCCTAGGCCTCTGGATGGTCAGACGCGTGGTTGACGAACTCGGAGGAAGTGCCAGTATCGCACCCAAGCAAGACGGAGGGACGGCGGTGACGCTGATAATTCCCTTCGACAGGGAGGACGCCAAGGCCGATGCTGCCTGACCGCGCAAGGATAGGGCTTGTCGAGGACGATCCCATCATGGGCGGTTCGATCGTCCAGCGGCTCGAGTTGGAAGGCTGGCAGGTAACCTGGTGGCAGTCGGGCCGCGAGGCGATCGGCGCCATTCCTGCGGCTGCGCACGCGCTCGACCTCGTCATTTGCGACATTCGCCTTCCCGATGTTTCGGGTGAAACCGTCTTCAACGAACTCGCCCGGCAGCCGAACACACCTCCCTTCCTGTTTGTTACGGGCTATGGCGAGGTCGATCAGGCCGTGCGGCTCATGCGCTCGGGCGCCGTTGACTTCATGACCAAGCCCTTCGAAATGGACGAATTCCTCAAACGCATCGAATCCGGCCGCCGCACAACCAGCTCGGGGGTCAGGTTGAAGGGCTACTATCTCGGCGAATCGCCCGCTATCCAGCATGCCGAGGACCTCATCCATCGCTACGCGGGCCACGACCTGCCCGTGCTGATCACCGGAGAAACCGGATCAGGCAAGGAAGTGACGGCCCGGCTGCTGCATCAGATCTCGTCCCGCGCCGCCGAACCCTTCGTCGCGGTGAATTGCGCGGCAATTCCGGCGGAACTACTCGAGAGCGAAATCTTCGGCCATGAGAAGGGTGCATTCACCGGAGCACAGCATCGACACCTTGGCTACGCCGAGCGCGCCGGCAAGGGGACGCTCTTCCTGGACGAGATAGGCGATATGCCGTCACCCCTGCAGTCGAAGCTGCTGCGCCTGATCGAAGACGGGAGCCTAACGCGCGTCGGTGGCGAGGCGCTAATCCCCTTCCGTGCTCGCATCGTGGCAGCGACGCATCGCGATCTTGCAATTCGCGGCGCCTCGACCGGGTTTCGGGAAGATCTCTATTTCCGGCTGGCTGTCCTCACTGTGGAAATCCCGCCCCTGCGACAGCGCCCAGAAGACATAGCCTGGCTTCTTGATCGATTTTTGGAAAATGCGGTCAGCCGTTCGGACACCCGCATCCGGGGATTTAGCGCGCTCGCCGAAGAAGCTGCCCTCGCCCACGCGTGGCCCGGCAATGTTCGCGAGCTTCGAAACCGCGTCGACCGCGCGGTCGCGCTTTCGACCAGTGAATGGATCATGCCGGGTGATCTCTTTCCCGAGTGGGCATCCAAGGGCCGCGGCGCAGGCTTCGTCCCTCTTGCCGATGTCAGGGATGCCGCCGAGCGCCGCCAGATCGAACGCGCGCTCGAAGAGACCGGTGGCCAGATCGCCAAGGCGGCCGGCCTGCTTGCGGTCTCACGGACGACGCTGTGGGAGAAGATGACGCGGTTTGGGCTGGCTGATCGGATGCGTTCGGGTTCCTGAACCTTCGGCGGCGCAGCATGTTCGAACTTCCGAACGCCTGACGTCGCTGCCGCCAACCGCCATCCCTGATTCCCTAGCAATCCCAACGACGTTCCTGTCTGGCCCGACCCTTGCATTGCTCCTCGCAACGTCATGTGCCCACAAGGGAGGGACTTCGTGGTACGCTGCAACAAACTCGTTGATGTCGGCCGTCGCCAATTCTTGAGAGGAAGCGCGTTCGCCGCCGCAGGCATGGCGACTGCGGTCAGCCTGCCGACACAGGCAAGAGCCGCTCCCGGACTCGCTTTGGTTGAGTATCCGTCCAACAAGCTGGCCAACGTCGCCGATCTAAAACCGAATGAGCCGCTTGATGTCGGCTATCCGGACGCAGATGCTCCGGGCGTCCTGTTGAAGCTCGGCACGCGGGTCGAAGGCGGAGCCGGTCCCGATGGCGACATCGTAGGTTTTTCGACCATCTGTCCGCACAAGGGCTTTCCGCTCAACTACAACGCTGACGATCACAGCTTCAATTGCCCCGGCCATTATTCGCGATTCGATGCGGATGCGGGCGGACAGCAAATCTGGGGCCAGTCCACTTCCAATCTCCCTCAATACGCGCTGCGCGTCGACGACAAGGGCGACATCTACGCCGAGGGCGTGGATGAGCTGCTTTATGGCCGTCTTAGCAACGTTCTTTAAGGGAGGATCGGATCATGGCTTACAAACGTCACATTGACCGTCTGCCGATCATCCCGGCGGACGCAAAAAAGCAGAACGTCACCTGTCACTACTGCATCGTCGGCTGCGGCTATCACGCCTATACGTGGCCAGTGAACAAGCAGGGCGGCACCGACGCGGCTGCCAACGCCTTCGGTGTAAATCTGGCCGAGCAGCAGCCCGCCGAAACGGCCGCCTGGTATGCCCCATCGATGTATAACATCGTCAAACAGGACGGGCAGGACGTACATATCGTCATCAAGCCTGATGTCGATTGCGAAGTGAATTCGGGCCTCGGTTCCGTGCGAGGCGCGCGTATGGGCGAGCTCCGCTACAGCCGGACGACCGGGTCGCAGCAGCAGCGCCTCACCGATCCGATGGTCTGGCGCTACGGCCAGATGCAGCCGACCTCGTGGGACGACGCGCTCGACCTCGTCGCCCGCGTCACGGCAGCGGTCGTGAAGGACCAGGGCGAGGACGGGCTCTTCGTCTCGGTCTTCGACCATGGTGGCTCCGCTGGCGGCTACGAAAACACCTGGGGCACCGGAAAGCTCTATTTCGGCTCCATGAAGGTGAAGAACATCCGCATCCACAATCGCCCGGCCTACAACTCAGAGGTCCACGCGACCCGCGACATGGGCGTCGGCGAACTGAACAACTGCTACGAGGACGCCGAACTCGCCGACACGATCGTGTCCGTCGGCAACAATCCGCTCGAAACCCAGACCAACTACTTCCTCAACCACTGGGTCCCGAACCTGCGGGGGACCTCGCTGGACAAGAAGAAGGCCCAGCTACCTGACGAGTCGCATGCGAACGCGCGCATCATCTTCGTCGATCCGCGCCGCACCGTTTCTGTGAACGCTTGCGAGGCGGAGGCCGGCAAGGAAAACGTCATGCACCTTGCCATCAATTCCGGCACGGACATGGTTCTGTTCAACGCCTGGCTGACCGAGATCGCCGACAAGGGCTGGACTGACAAAGCGTTCATAGACGCGTCGACCACCGATTTTGACAAAGCGCTGGCCGCCAATCGGACGACGCTGGAACAGGCAGCCGAAATCACCGGCTTGAGCGTAGATCAAATCAAGCAGTCGGCCGCGTGGATCGCTGAACCCAAGGACGGCAAACGACGGCGGACCATGTTCGCCTACGAGAAAGGCCTGATCTGGGGCAATGACAACTATAGGACCAACGCTGCGCTCGTGAATGTCGCACTCGCCACCGGCAATGTCGGCCGCGAAGGTGGCGGCTGCGTGCGCATGGGCGGTCATCAGGAAGGCTATGTCCGTCCGTCCGACGCGCATGTCGGCCGGCCCGCCGCCTATGTCGACAAGCTGCTGATCGAAGGCAAAGGCGGCGTCCACCACATCTGGGCCTGTGATCACTACAAAACCACGCTGAACGCCCATCAGTTCAACATGGTCTACAAGAAGCGCACCGACATCGTGAAGGACGCGATGAACGCGGTGCCGTACGGCGACCGCGAAGCGATGGTGAAGGCGATCACGGACGCGATCAAAGCCGGCGGTCTGTTCTCGGTCGATGTCGACATCATCCCGTCGAAGATCGGCGCGGCAAGCCACGTATGGCTTCCGGCGGCCGAGTCCGGTGAGATGAATCTCACCTCCATGAACGGCGAGCGCCGCATGCGGCTCGTCGAGCGCTACATGGATCCGCCCGGCAACGCCAAGCCGGACTGCCTGATCGCTGCCGGCATCGCACAGCACATGGAAAAGGTGCTGCGCGACATGGGCGACAATGCCTATGCCGACCAGTTCAAGGGCTATGACTGGAAGACCGAGGAAGACGCCTTCATGGATGGCTACAACAAGAACGCCGGTGGCGGCGAGCACGTCACCTACGAACGGTTGAAAGCCATGGGCAACAACGGTTTCCAAGAGCCTGCAACCGGTTTTGAAAACGGCAAGATCGTCGGCACCAAACGGCTTTATACCGACGGCAAGTTCGGCGGGGCCGACGGCAAGGCGATATTCATGGAAAGCGTCTGGCGTGGACTCCAGGCGCCCGGCAAGGAGGAGCAGAAGAAAAACAACAAGTACCTCATCAACAACGGGCGGACGAACCTCGTGTGGCAGAATGCCTTCCTGGATCAGGAGAGCGAGTACGTCATGGATCGCTGGCCGTACTCCTTCATCGAAATCAATCTGGAGGACATGGCGGAGCTTGGCGTCAAGGAAGGCGATCTGGTCGAGGTGTACAACGAGAGCGGCTCGACGCAGGCGATGGTCTACCCAACGCCGACCGCGAAAAAGGGGGAGACTTTCATGCTGTTCGGCTTCCCGACCGGTGTGCAGGGCAACGTCATCAATGCCGGCACGAACGAACTGATCCTGCCGAACTACAAGCAGACTTGGGCAAACATCCGGAAGATTTCCGACGCTCCGGAAGGCGTGAAGCACTTGTCGTTCAAGTCGCTTGAATACACGGCTGGCTGAGGCCCTCTTGCGCAATCCCGCCGCAGCCCGAGGCTTCGGCGGGATTGTTTGTCAATGGATGGCGCGACGCGCCGAGAGGCCGACATGAAAACCGCCGTTGCCCTGACAATCGAGAACTGCGCCGCAGGCGCCGACGGCAGGGTCATTCCCGTCGATATCGCCGCCGCCAAGGCGTTGGCTATTGCCAGAACCGTGAGCGAAACCGAGCAAGTTCCTTTGATTGCGGCGACGGGGCGTGTCCTCGCCCGTGATATCCGCGCCCCGATCGATCTTCCGCCCTTCGACAATTCGGCGATGGACGGATACGCGGTTAGAATCACCGATTTCACCGGAGCGGGTCCCTGGGAGCTATTGGTTGGTGGCAGGATCGCGGCAGGCGACGTCTACGCGGGAGAGGCGGTCCGTCCGAACGAGGCGCTCCGCATATTCACGGGTGCTCCCGTGCCTGATGGATTCGATGCCGTCGTCATGCTGGAACATTGCGAACGCGTCGGCGACAGAATTGCCGTATCTAAGTTCCCGCGACGGGGAGAAAACATCCGACACGCGGCCGAAGATGTCGGGGCCAATAGCCGCATTATGGACGCGGGGGCCCAACTGTCGCCGCAGCGCCTGGCGCTTCTCGCGGGCCAGGGCTTGGACGCGGTAGAGGTTCTGCGGAAGGTCCGCATCGGCCTGATCTCGACGGGCACCGAATTGCGCGATCCGGGCGAGGCGCTCGGGCGCGGCCAAATCTACAATTCCAATCGCGTGATGATCCGCTCAATGCTGTCGGTCTCGCCGTGGGCTGAGATCGTTGACTACGGGATCGTTCCCGATCGGCAGGACGCGCTAGCCGAGGCTTTCGGCGAGGCGGTATTGCATTGTGATGTGCTGGTCACGACCGGCGGCGTCTCCGCAGGCGAAGAGGACCACGTCGTGTCTGCGCTTGGCCATCATGGTGGCACGCTCGACGTGCTCAAGGTGGCAATGCGGCCGGGAAAGCCCGTGAAGATCGGCCGGATCGGGGGGATGCTCTTCGCCGGGCTGCCTGGCAATCCCAACGCGGCGCTCGTTACCTTCCGCCAGATCGCACTGCCTGCGATCCCGACAATCGCGGGCCTCGGCAACGTGGCACCTGACTGGTCCGCGGCGGTCGCAGGATTCGCTTACGACAAGCGGCTCGGACGGACCGAGTTTGTTCCGGTAAGGATAACCGGGCGCGACGATCTCGGGCTGCCCGTCCTGGACATGCTCGGGCGCGGCTCGTCGGCAAGCCTGATGGCGATGGCTCTCGCCGACGGCATCGCCATGCTGCCACCTGACGTCCTCTCGATCCACCGCGGTCTGCCGCTTCGCTTTGAATCCCTCTGTCGCTCCTGAGCGATGGACGGCAGGCCCCGCCCAAGCCCATCGGCACACACAGCGTACCGGCTTGTCATCAAACTGTTACGAACCGCGTGCATAGACACTGACGTTTCTGGATTATTGGATATATGGACAAGAAATCGGCACTCGCGGCGCTCGCCGCCCTCGGTCAGGACACACGACTCGAAGTCTTCAGGCTTCTGGTTCGGGCTGGGGCCGACGGCTTACCCGCTGGCGAGATCGCATCTCGTCTCGGCACTGTGCAGAACACTATGTCCGCCCACCTTAAGGTGCTTGACCACGCGGGCCTGGTCCGTGCCGAGCGCGACGGCCGCGTCGTTCGCTACGTCGCCGACATGACCGGCTTCCGCGACTTGCTCGCCTATCTGATGGAAGACTGCTGCAACGGGTCGCCGGAGCTTTGCCAACCCGTCATCCAAGCCATCGCGTGTAATTGTTAGGAGGTTTTTGACATGAGCGACCAGATCTTCAACGTCCTGTTTCTCTGCACCGGGAATTCGGCACGGTCGATCATCGCGGAAGCGATCCTCAACCGGGTTGGAGCAGGAAAGTTCAAGGCGTTTTCTGCAGGCTCGCACCCAAAAGGCGAGGTGCATCCCTACGCGCTCCAGCTCCTGAAGACCCTCAACCACGACACTTCTTTCGCGCGCTCGAAGGACTGGAACAAGTTCGCGGTTCCGGGCGCACCCGAGATGAATTTCGTCTTCACGGTCTGCGACAACGCGGCGAACGAATCCTGTCCGGTCTGGCCAGGCCAGCCAATGACGGCGCATTGGGGCGTGCCGGACCCGGCCGCTGTGGAAGGCACCGAGGCCGAGAAGCATCTCGCCTTCGCGGACACCTACCGCATGCTCAACAACCGCATCTCCATCTTCACCAGCCTGCCGATGAACACCCTAGACAAACTGGCGCTGCAGAAGCGTCTGGACGAGATCGGCCGCAACCTGCCGAAGGCCGGCTGAGCATCGTGGCGTTCGACTTGTCCCGCCGCCTCGTTGCGGAAGCTCTGGGCACGGCCATACTGGTGGCGACCGTGGTCGGCTCCGGGATCATGGCAGACCGGTTGAGCGAAGATGCCGCCGTTTCGCTCCTCGGCAATACCCTGCCCACCGGAGCAATCCTGGTTGTGCTGATCACGATCCTCGGACCGATCTCAGGAGCGCATTTCAACCCGGCGGTCACGCTAGTTTTTGCGCTGCGTCGTGACATCGAGGTGAACGCGGCGCTGGCCTATATCGCGGCCCAAGTTGCGGGCGGCATCGCGGGCACATTCCTGGCGCACGCCATGTTCGACCTGCCGATCCTGCAACTTTCGGCGACTGCCCGGACCGGAACCGGGCAATGGATCGCGGAAGCCGTCGCCGCCTTCGGCCTCGTATTCGCCATCCTCGCAGGCCTGCGCTTCCGCCCCGACGCGACCCCCTGGCTGGTTGGACTCTACATCACGGCCGCCTACTGGTTCACCGCATCGACATCCTTCGCCAATCCGGCCGTCGCCATCGCCCGCGCGTTCTCCAACACTTTTGCCGGCATCCGCCCAGTCGACTTGCCGGGCTTCATTGCCGCCGAACTGTTTGGGGCGCTGCTCGCCGTGGCCTTCGCAGGCTGGCTGCTCGCCGAACCGAAACCACCCACGACTTTCAAAGCCGCCGAATGACCATCACCATCTATCACAACCCCGAATGCGGCACGTCCCGCAACACGCTTGCCATCATCCGGCAGTCCGGCGAGGAGCCGGAAGTGATCGAATATTTGAAGACGCCGCCGTTGCGCGAAAAGCTCGTCGAGCTGATCACTGCGATCGGCATGAAACCTCGCGAATTGCTGCGCGAGAAGGGAACGCCCTATGCCGAACTTGGCCTCGGCGACCCAAAATGGAGTGACGACCAGCTGATCGATTTCATGCTGGCGCACCCGATCCTGATCAACCGCCCGATCGTCGTGACTCCGCTCGGTGTCCGTCTCGCACGGCCCTCGGAAGCCGTGCTCGACATCCTCCCCAATCCGGATATCGGTCCCTTCACCAAGGAAGACGGCGAGGTCGTCATCGACGCCGAGGGCAAACGCGTTCGCTGAGGCCGATATTTCCACTCTTTTCGAAATTGTCTTGACCGCCTGACGCCGTCGTCGTATCTGTCTTTCGAAGAATATCGAATTATTGTGAATCCGGTGGCTCGGCCGGCGAGAATCCTAGTTGCCGGCTCCGGAGATGACGGGCTTCAATGCAAACCGACAATGAACCAATGCCGAACCTGGTCGAGCGCGAATTCCATGCAATCGACGAAAAGGCGCTGCTCGACGCGCCACGCTCGATCCACAAGCCGCGGGTGCTGATGCTCTACGGGTCGCTGCGCGAACGCTCCTATTCGAGGCTCGTCACAGAGGAGGCCGCTCGTATCCTGCGGCGGTTGGGTGCCGAGGTGCGTATCTTCAATCCGTCCGGTCTGCCGTTGCCGGATTCGACCGGCGCCGATCATCCGAAGGTCAGGGAGTTGCGCGACCTGTCGATCTGGTCTGAAGCCCATGTCTGGTGCACACCGGAGCGCCACGGCGCGATGACCGGCATCATGAAGGCGCAGATTGATTGGCTGCCGCTCTCGCAAGGGGGCGTCCGCCCGACGCAAGGCCGAACGCTGGCCGTCATGCAGGTCTCTGGCGGATCGCAGAGTTTCAACGCAGTCAATCAGCTTCGCATACTCGGCCGCTGGATGCGGATGTTCACGATCCCGAACCAGTCGTCGGTTGCGAAGGCCTTCGCCGAATTCGACGAGGCAGGCCGCATGAGGTCGTCGCCTTACTACAACCGGATCGTCGACGTGATGGAGGAGGTGATGAAGTTCACGCTGCTCTTGCGTGATCGATCCGGCTATCTGACCGATCGCTATTCCGAGCGGGTAGAAAGCGCCGAAGATGTCGCGAAACGCGTCAATCAGCGGTCGGTCTAGGCACCCGGGAAATCTACCAATTGCGAACCAAAGTTGACGCCGATAGAACGGCGGATGCGGTGCGGCAGGCAGACTATGGTCGTCTCCGGCCCGCTGTGCAGCGTGTTCATCGCTATGTTGGCCCGGGAGGAGGCATAGCGTGCCAACCGGATTGTCCGAGAAGAACGCCGATCCGGGGAGACCAGAATGAGGCCACGCGACGTCGCCTTGGCGGTCTTACCCCCTGCTCTCTGGGCGATTGCCTACACGATCGCCAAGCCTACCATGCAGACCTTCCCTCCCCTGTTCCTGATGAGCATCGTCTACGCATTGACGGCACTGGCGCTTTTTCGACCGTGGGGCAGCCGGCAAACGCCAGTATGGGCTGTCATTGCCGCAGCGACCCTTGGGGGAAGCCTGCAAAGCGCACTCATATTCAGCGGCATCGCCCTGGTTCCGGCAACACTGGCAGTCTTGACCGTTCAATCGCAGGTTCCGTTTGCTGTGCTGGCGAGTTGGGCGATCGGCCAAGAGCGCATGAATGGCCGTCGGCTCTTAGGGGTCACAGTCTCGCTCGCCGGCGTCGCCCTTGTCGTCGGGTTGCCGGACTCGGTCGGTGAACTTCGCGGCCTTCTGCTGATTGTGCTGGGAACCCTCTGCTGGGGCATCGCGCAAGGCATAATACGCGCCACCTCGAGAGACTCGGGCGGATCGCTGATGGGAGCGATGTCGGTAATTGCGGCGCCTCAATTGCTTGCAATGTCGTTGTTGTTAGAAACCGGACAGGGCAAAGCCCTGTTCAATGCGAGCCTTTTTGACTGGATGGCCGTCCTTGTGCTGGCGCTTGGCGGCTTCGTAGCAGCTTACGCCATCTGGTATGGTTTGCTTCGACACTATCGTGTCGACCAGGTTGCGCCATTCGCCCTGCTGATGCCGATCATCGGCGTCCTTATCGCGTTCCTGTTCCTGAATGAGCAACCAACCCCGCTGGTGTTGACCGGAGGGGTGACAATACTGATCGGCCTAGGTCTCGTCGTCCGCGCGCCAAGGACTGCGAAAATCCAAACCGCTTAGGACGATTCGACATTTCGGGCGTCGTATGAGGCTATGCGCATATTTCCATTTTCTTAGAAATTTGCTTGACTGCCGCGAAATCCTGATCTACGTGTATTTCCATGAAACTCGAAAAAGCAGCCTCGCAGCTCGAAGCGCTAGGCAATCCGACCCGGTTGTCCGTCTACCGAATTCTCGTCCAAGCCGGGGAAGAGGGAATCCCCGTCGGCAAGATTCAGGAGAAGCTCGACATCCCGGCGTCGACGCTATCGCATCACTGCAAGCGTCTGATCGATGCAGGGCTGTGCACCCAGGAGCGGCAGTCGACCACACTGATCTGCCGGGCCAACTATCCGAGCATGACTGCGCTGATCGGCTACCTCGCCGACGAGTGCTGCGCCGACTCCACCTGCGCGCCGACGGGATCGGCAGCAAAGGAAGTCGCATGACCCCCTTTTTTGTGTCGATGATTCGAAATTCCTAGAATGATGGAAGGTGATGCCATGATTGTAGTTCCCGAGCTTCCCGTTGCCGTCATCGGCGCAGGTCCCGTCGGTCTTGCCGCCGCCGCGCACCTCGTTCAACGCGGCATCCGGCCGGTTATATTCGAGCGCGGTGCGACCATTGGGGCATCCCTTCTTGAGTGGGCGCATGTGCGGGTCTTTTCACCTTGGAAATACAACATCGATGCCGCCGCGCGCGCCCTGCTGGAAGGATCCGGATGGCAGGCTCCCAATGCTGATGCATTGCCGAATGGCGGTGAGATCGTCGCACAGTATCTCGCACCACTCGCCGCCCTACCGCCGATCGCGGCGAACTTGAAACTCGGCGCGGCTGTCAACGCCATCACGCGAGAAGGCCGCGACAAAATCTGGTCAACGGATAGCGAGTCCGCCGCCTTCGTCGTGCGCTATACGGACGACAGCGGCGTAGAGCACCGGATGCGCGCCCGCGCCGTCATCGATGCATCGGGGACGTGGACACAGCCCAACCCGATCGGGGTCGATGGGCTTACCGTGCCTGGCGAAACGGCGGCGGCAGAATTCATCGCCTACGGCATTCCCGATGTGACGCGATCTGAGCGCGAACACTATGCCCACAAGCGCGTGCTGGTCATCGGCAGCGGTCATTCCGCGATTAACGTCGCGCTCGCGCTGATGGAATTGCAGCGGGAGTCAGCGCAAACTGAGATCTTCTGGGCACTGCGCCGGGACAGCATCGACAAGCTGCTCGGCGGCGGCCTCAATGACGAACTGCCTGAGCGCGGCGCTCTCGGGCTTGCCGCAAAGGATGCCATCCATGACGGGCGGCTCAAGATGCTCGCGCCGTTCGCAGTCGAGCGGGTTTCGCAGACGGAGCAAGGCGTCCAGGTATCGGCTTTTCTCGGGGGCCAGCCCTTTGAGCTCGAAGTCGACCGGATTGTCGTCACGACAGGCTCCCGGCCAGACCTCTCATTCCTGCGCGAGTTGCGCATCGAACTCGATGCCGCCGTCGAGGCGCCGCCAAGGCTGGCACCGCTGATCGATCCGAACTTCCATTCCTGTGGCACCGTGCCTCCGCACGGCATCGTCGAACTCGCGCATCCCGAACCCGGCTTCACGATCGTCGGCTCGAAGTCCTACGGCCGTGCGCCCACCTTCTTGATGGCGACCGGCTACGAGCAAGTGCGCTCGGTTGTTGCCGACATCGCCGGCGACCACATGGCGGCACGCGAGGTTCAGCTGGCGCTGCCGGAAACAGGCGTCTGCAGCGCGGTCTCTGTAGTCGGCGAAAGCGCCGGCGGATGCTGCGGCGGTCCGGCTCCTGCGTCCGTCGATGCCTGTTGCGTGGCCGACGCAGACGCCAAGGCCGACGGCAAGGCTGGGTGCGGATGTGGCGGCACTGCGGCCGTCAGATCGAAAGAGATGGAAGCTGCCGAATGAAAGAGCGCAAGGCTCCGGCGTCGGCAATCTGGGCGCTCGGTATCACGCAGATTGTCGGCTATGGCACGCTGTTTTACAGCTACAGCATTCTCGCGCCGGCTGTCGCGGACGAGTTGGCATGGTCCCAGCAATGGGTGTTTGCCATCCTCTCGGCTTCACTGTTAGCGAGTGCCGTTCTCGCACCGATTGCTGGACACTGGGCGGACCGGTTCGGCGCGGGCCGACTGATGGTGCCGGGGTCTGCTGCGGCGGCAGCCGCCCTGCTCTTTTGCGCCCTCACTCCGGGGCGCCTTGGTTTTGCAGTCGGCGTGCTGGCAATGGAACTCGCCTCCTGTTTCGTGCTCTACAGCACAGCGTTCGTCGCTATAGTACAGCTCGGAGGACGCAACGCACAGCGCAGCATCACCTATCTCACTTTGATCGCCGGGTTTGCCTCGACGCTGTTCTGGCCGCTGACCACCCTACTCCATGAACACCTTGGCTGGCGCGAAGTGCTTCTGGTTTTCGCGGTGCTCAATGTTGGTGTCTGCCTGCCTATTCACGCATGGTTGGCGCGGCTGCCTCATATCGTAGACAAGAAATCTGTCGACGGCCGTGCGCCAGTGGTTCCGAATGGCTCTGTGCCGCGCAAGAACGTCACGTGGTCGCCGGTGTTCTTGCTCATGCTGGCAGGATTTGCCGTCGAAGGCTTCGTACTCTCGGCAGTTCTCGTCCACATGGTGCCGCTGACGGCAGCGGTCGGCCTTGGTACTGCGGGTGTATTCGTGGCAAGCCTTTTCGGGCCATCGCAGGTCGCGAGCCGCCTGATCAACATGCTGTTTGGCGGCGGCGTGCCACAGACCTGGCTGGCGCTCGGCGCGACCGCAGCGCTGGCACTCGGCCTTGCCGTCCTGCTCATGACCGCGCCTTCCATCCCGGGCGCGATCGTGTTCGCGGTTTTGTTCGGGCTCGGCTCAGGGCTCATGAGCATCGTCGGCGGCACGCTGCCGCTCGAACTGTTCGGCCGCGCCGGTTACGGCGCGCATGTTGGCTGGATCACTGCGGCACGGCAATTCAGTTCCGCGTTCGCGCCGTTCGGCCTTACTTTTATCATGGCGGGCGTGGGCGTATTCCCGGCACTGTGGATCAACGTGCTGATCGGGTTGATCGGCATAGCTGCTTTCGCCGGTATTGCCTTGACGCAGCATCGCTTGCGGAAGGCTGCTTCAATCAATGGAGCAGTACCAGCGCTCGGTGCAGAGGTCGTGTAACGAGACTGAGCGGCATCGCGCTCACTCTCAATGATCGTCGAAGTTGGTCGCCGATCAATCACCGACGCTCACGAAACGCCAGTGAGAGCCAAGCCCGTCCCGGCGGCGAAATCGCACTGTCTGAAGTACGCGCCTTCCAAAGTAGCTAGCGCTCCCGTGGCTTCGTTGCGCCTTGAGTTCAGCAATCCCTGGATGACCGGCAGGACCTCCCATCCCCCATTCGTGCCCCCTTCCCCGAAATGCGCTCGGTTTTTGCCCAAGCGCTCCGGACGAGTACAACGACAGTACAACTTAGAGGAATTGATTCCACTAAATTGTTGAAAATACGTTGCTTTTCGCGACGTCCGTCCAATCCATCATCGGTGCGACGGCGACTACCGGCCCATAACAGGCGGGAGAATACATCCCTAACGTCCCTTTGTTCGCAATGCCTTGGGATCAAAGGCCTGCCTATCAGGAAATAATCGCACAAATGTGCAACCGATGGCCTCCATAGCCAGTAGAAAGCGGGCCGATGGCTCAACCGCGCACATGGCGCGGATCACCATTAAGCGCAAGGGCAAGATCGTATTACAGAGAACCAAACGTTCGACCGCAAGCGGGTTGCCCACGCGTGGGCTGATGCCAGAGAGGGAGCTAAAGGCTTCCCGTGGGCCACAAAAGGCCCTTACAGGTCACATGCTGCTGAGCGACGTGGTCGACAAGTACATTGACGCCAGCCTGCAAGGTTGCGGGCGAAAAATGCCGCTTCCTCTATCCTTGATCCGACCGCGCCCGCTAGACCGGGCGATGTCTGCCTGTTCGTCGCATCCTGCCTTCCTGTCGCGTCAGGGGGAAGTCTTTGTCGACATTGATGGCGGCGCGGCAATCTTTTGGGCAAGCCGCTGGCCGGCATCGTCGAGATCACGCGAGAGCCACCAGAAGCGGCCACGCACATGTCGATGCTCCGGCCGCAACCGACTCCAGAAAGAACTCACTTACTCCGCGTCAGGGTCGCGAGCTTGTTGGCGAAATGACGATCGTTCGGTGCCAATTCACAAGCCCTCTTAAACGCCGCTATCGCCTCGGTTCGGTTGTTCTGTTGTAGATAGGCAAGGCCGATATCATAGATAGGTCTGGCGAAGTCAGGCCACATGCGCACGGTCTCTCTGTGAAATTCGATCGCGTGTGCATGGCGTCCGAGTTTGCGAAGGCAGACCCCGAACAGTTGACGGGCCTCCTCCTGATTTGGGTTCATAGCGAGCGATGCACCCAGATGACACAGGGCTTCCTGGAAGTTTTCATGACGTACAAGTGCCTTGCCCAGGAGATACCGGGCGTGGTCCGAGGTGGGACGCAGGTTGACTGCAAGCTGAGCTGCCTCCAAGCCCTCGCGATCCTTCCGGTCAAACAGCCTGCAATGTGCCTTGAATTGCGCATTGACGAACTCTTCCGATGCCAAACCGTCGTCTGCCTCCTCGAACGAGGGCAGAACCTCATCCGCCAGGAAAGCATCAAGCAGGGGCTTCAGGCGATGGCGCTTTCGGAGATACCGAGGGATTGCGTGATCCACGCCGCGAAGGGTGATCAACTTGACATGGGCCATTCGGCGAAGCCGGAGCGCTTCCCTCAAATCCACGGCGTCCGATTCGCCGAAGACCGCCGTCGTCGAACATGCCCGCTCCTTCATCAGCTCCAGCAAATCCGGATATGGGAGGTGGGTGGCGCTGGAAATATATCGGGAACTCCGTCTCCCAGGCCCCCGGACTTTCGTCTCGAACGAGAAGGCCAGTATTTTCGCGCCGACCAGGCAGCCGTACAAAACCGCGCCGCTGCCTCCCATGCTCGCCCCGACGCAGTAGACATGGCGCGCCCCAATGTCGGCAGCTATCCTTTTGATGCTTGCGACAGTCGCCTCTACGGAGCCCCCCAATCCCGGTATGCCGTTCTGGTACCATATGTTCGTCGCGCCGTTGTTGACGAGCAAGCAGTTGTATCTGGCTCGCGCCTCGTTCGCATAACCCCAGAAATCAAAATTTCCGTCACCTCGGTTAGTGCCCGAAAAGAATATGACTAATTTATCGGAATTTCTCGAACGCAGAAGTAAGAAACTGGGTGTTGCGAGATCAGCCTCATCGGAATTGGGTACAACAGCTTCCAAAGCACGGCTCGAACTGACAGACGTCGGCATTATTTTCTCTCAATGTTTCGGCCTCGCTTCGCCTTGAACGAGGCAGAGGCTTGCACGCTTTGCGCTGAGCGAGGGTCTAATTCCCGAACTCAAACCTACGATAGCGTCCCTCTAGGTTCTCGGACTCATCCTCGTCCACAAAATTCCGCGCGAGATGGTCGGCCATCCTTTGCTGAAGGATGGCCGGAATACCGGGTCATGGCGCGCTTGATGGCGAGGTCGGCTTCACGCTTCGCCGTCTCCTCCATCGCCGCCGCCGTTCTCCGCAAGGAACTTCGCGGTGGCCGGCTCACCGGTCGTCCTCACCCACGGGTCCGCCCTCGTTCTCCAAAACGTCAATGGCCTTCACGTCACGCCTGTTGAACTTCAGCCGCACTCCGGCTCCTCCGCTATTCTCGTCAATAAACACGACACCGGCAGCCTCCAGCGCTCCGCGCAGCACGGCCAAGGTCGAATTGTTCGGGGCGGTTTGGTCGGTCTCGAATGCTGAGATCGTATTCCTGTGAACGGCAGACGCTTCAGCAAGGTCGCGCACCGACCATTTTACCAACGCCCTTCCAGCTCTGCATTGTGCGCTTGTCAGCATTATAGGCATATGTCATATTCCATTTGCACCAAACGGTGACATTGGCTCAATCTGGAGAACAAATCCATGCCGAACGCCCATGCTCTGGCCGTGGGCGGCGGTAGCGTTCCGTCTGGACAATTTGTCCACACGATAGTCCAGCCGGGAGACGTGGTCGGCTATTTTTCGTTCGGTTGCAAAATGTCCGGAAGAACACTGCAAGGTGGTTAAAGGTAAGCGCCTTTTAAACCAAGGAGCCGCATCATGACCTGGCAATATCCGCACTCACGTTCATGGGACCTCGGCATCGTTGTCCTTGATGAGCCTGGCGAGAGTGTGGTCGTTGCCAAGCAGGTCTCGATTGCGACATTTAGCAGCAACTACTTCACCATCGATGCGCGATCGTCAGGCGGCCAGATCGTCGTTGCCGGCACTGTAGCAGGTACCAGTCCGATCGGTGTTGGCTTCCAGGCAGGCGATAGCAAGTTCCGCATCTCCATTGAAGACACCGGGCAGGTACGCGCTATCGAAGGGCCGGCAATAAGGTTCGATACCAATGGCCATATCGTGAACCACGGCCTCGTCGCTGGCGGATCAAGTGCTATCAGCATGGATCACGCCCTCAGCATTGCGTCCTCGATCACCAACAGTGGCACGATCGAAGCCGACCAGGTTGGAATTTTCTATCGAACGGCAGGCGGCACGCTTACCACCCTCAATACTGGCATCATCAGCGGCGGCCTGATGTCGTATTCGTCCCAGGGAACAAAGGACATCGACCTTCTTACCAACAGCGGCAGGATGATTGGCGATGTCTTTCTTGGTGGTGGGAATGACGTTTATGACGGCAGACTCGGAAGTGTGGACAGTGTGGTGGACGGCGAGGATGGCGACGATCGCCTTTACGCAGGCGATGGAAACGCGACGCTGATTGGCGGCTACGGCCAGGATATCTTGATGGGCGGTATCGGCGCGGACTATCTCCAGGGGGGAACCGGATGGGATGTCGCCTCGTACGAGTCGGCAACCGCGGGAGTGATCGTCAGCCTCTCCAACCAATCCATCAACACCGGCGATGCCGAGGGCGACACGCTCGTTTTGATCGAAGGCCTGATCGGGTCGCGCTTCGACGACACACTGGAAGGCGGCGAATTTGCTCGGAGATATTTTGCCCTCGACGGCGGCGCCGGCAATGACACACTCCATGGAAGCGGTGCTGCCGATACCTTGATAGGCGGCGCGGGGGCCGACATACTCGACGGCGGTCCCGGCGTGGCCGGCTTTGGCGACAGCGATACGGCCTCCTATGCCAATGCGCAGACCGGCGTGATCCTCAGTCTGGCAAACCCCTCGATCAACAGCGGCGACGCCAAGGGAGACACCTTTATCGATATTGAAAACTTTCTCGGGTCGCGTCACGGCGACACGCTGAATGGCGACAACGCCGGCAATTCTCTCGACGGCCAAGACGGAAACGACAACCTCAAAGGCTATAGCGGCAACGACGGTCTGGCCGGTGGCAAGGGCAACGACAACTTCATCTTCAACACAAAGCTCGACCAAACCTACAACGTCGACTCTATCTCCGATTTCAAGTCCGTCGACGATGCTATCTGGCTGGACAATGCGGTCTTTTCCGCGCTGACCGCCACTGGCATCCTTGCCGCGTCGGCGTTCAAGGACACCGCCAACGGCGCCAAGGATGCGGACGACCGCATCATCTACAATTCTGACACGGGCTTCCTCTACTATGATGCCGATGGTTCTGGCGCGGCATTCATCAGCGTCAAGTTCGCGAGGCTGCAAGACGACCCAGTCTTGACCGCCGCCGACATCGTGGTGATCTGAAATTCAAGGAAGCTCGGCTGCCGTGACGTGGCCGGCTCGCGCGGCCATGCCACGGCAGCCTGGGCGACTGCGTTCAGGCACAATTGCCATAAGAGCGACGGCGAACCCGACAAGCCGCCGGCCTGTGCAATTTCATCGCAACATTCGCCTGTGGTCTGCGTTCCCGCAAACTCTCGCGACTGCCGCTGGACCTGTGCCATAAAATGGGCCTTTCCACGAAGGCGATTCCATGGCGCAGACCCAAAAGCTTATCGATCCGCTGTTTGGCAACGAAGGCGCGGAAAATCCGCTCGGCGTGCTCAAGCGTGTCTATGGCTATTCCTCGTTCCGCGGCAAGCAGGCCGCCGTCGTCGAACGGGTCGTTTCGGGCGGTGATGCCGTCGTGCTGTTCCCGACCGGCGCCGGCAAGTCGCTCTGCTTCCAGATTCCCGCACTTTGCCGCGATGGCGTCGGCATCGTCATTTCGCCGCTGATCGCGCTGATGCGCGATCAGGTGGAGGCACTGAGGCAGTTGGGTGTGCGGGCCGCCGCGCTGAATTCCTCGCTGACGCGCGAGGAGTTTGCAAATGTCCGCCAGGCGATCGGCAGGGGCAATCTCGATCTTCTCTACGTGACACCGGAGCGCATCGTCACGCCCGCCTTCAGGGAGTTGCTCGGCAACGCCAGGATCGCCTTGTTCGCGATCGACGAGGCGCATTGCGTCTCCCAATGGGGGCATGATTTCCGGCCGGAATACCGCGAACTCGGCCAGCTCGCGGTGCAATATCCGGGCGTGCCGCGCCTGGCGCTGACGGCGACGGCCGACCCGCATACCCGCGAAGACATCATCGACAGGCTGGCGCTCCGCTCGGCGGAAGTCTTCACGACGTCGTTCGACCGCCCCAACATCGCCTATGAGATCGTCGAACGCGACCAGCCGAGGCAACAGCTTCTGCGCTTCCTGTCGCGGCACAAGGGTTCGAGCGGCATCGTCTACTGCCTGTCGCGCGCAAAGGTCGAGGACACGGCCGAATGGCTGAACGGGCGGGGCGTCCGAGCGCTCGCCTATCATGCCGGCATGGAGCGAGACGTTCGCGACGCCAATCAGGATGCCTTCCTCAAGCAGGAGGACCTCTGCCTTGTCGCCACCGTCGCCTTCGGCATGGGCATCGACAAGCCGAACGTGCGTTACGTCGCCCATCTCGACCTGCCGGGTTCTGTCGAAGCCTATTATCAGGAGACCGGCCGTGCCGGCCGCGACGGGCTCCCGTCCGATGCCTGGATGGCCTATGGCATGGCCGACGCCATCCAGCGCGGCCGGATGATCGATGAAGGCGCCTCCGGTGACGATATCAAACGCGTCGAGCGCGCCAAGCTTTATGCGCTGCTCGGCATCTGCAAGACGCCGGGCTGCCGCCGGCAGGCGATCCTTGCCCATTTCGGCGAGGCGCATGAAGGCCAATGCGGCAATTGCGACACCTGCCTCAAGCCGGTCGAAACCTGGGACGGGACGGAAGCCACCATCAAGGCATTGGCTGCGATCTACCGGACCGGCGAACGTTTTGGGACCGGCCATCTGATCGACGTGCTGCTCGGTCATGAGAACGAGAAGACTGCTCGTTTTGGCCATACCATCATGCCCGTCTTCGGCGCCGGCAAGGACCTGCCTTCAAAGACGTGGCAATCTGTCTATCGCCAACTACTCGCCGCCGGCCTTATCAGCGTCGATCATGACGCCTTCGGCGCGCTGAGATTGACGCCCGAGGCCCGCGCCGTCTTCAAGCGTGAACGCGAGGTGCGCTTCCGCAAGGACCGTCCGGCAAGCGGAAAGGCGTCGAGAAGCGCTCCGTCGCGCTCGGCGAGCGCCAAATCCGCGCTGGAGGGTTCCAACATGGAGCTTTTCGAGGCTCTGCGCGCCGCCCGTATGGCGATTGCCAAAGAGCTTTCAGTGCCCCCTTACGTCGTCTTTCCCGACACGACGCTTGTTGCCTTCGCTACCGAGCGCCCAACCAGCCGCGATGCGCTGCTCGGCATCTCCGGCGTCGGGCAGTCGAAGCTGGAGCGCTATGGCGATCTGTTTCTGAAGGTGATCCGGGCGCATCAAGGATAAGCGAGGCGCACCGGTCCGTTCATGCGACCAGCGGCAGCCCCATCTGGGTAACCTTCTTCAGGAACTGCGGCGTCGTGCGCACCTGCTTGAACGCCGGGTCGATGATGAAATCGAAGACGTCGCCTTCGTAGCGCTCGAGCGCGAGTTGCAGATGTGTCGCGGCGCCGGATGCGTCGTTATTGAGGGCGTAGAGATGGGCCATGCCGTAAGCAGGCACCTCCCCCGTCTCGCCATTGTGCTTTGCGGCATCGAGCATGGCCTCGGCCATTCCCGCCTTGCCGGATGAGGACAGCCCCTTGCGCCCGGCGTCGACGATGGCGCGCGCGGCCCCGCTCGGGTGCAAGCTCACCAGCCTGTCGAGGAATTCCAGATAGCGCCCGCCGTCTCCCCGCGCGAGATAAAGATAGGTGAGGCCCTTGTAGGCCATCTGGTAGTCCGGCTCGTTCGACGCCAGCTTCAGCAGCATTTGCTCGGATGTGTCCGAATTGCCCAAGGCGAACAGGATGTAGGCCTTGGCCGATATGATCGACCGCGACTGGGGATCGAGGTGCTGGGCCTGGTCGATCTCGGCAAGCGCCTCGCGCGGGTATCCGGCGAAGAGCAGGGCTTCGGCAAACCAGTGGCGCGTCAGCGCCGAATTCGGGTTGAGCCGGCGCGCATGCTCGAAGCGCCGCAAGGCGCGGTCATATTGCAGCAGCCAGAAGAACTCGATGTTGGCAAGAACGGTCTGGGCCTGTTCAAGCGCCGGATCCAGTGCAATCGCCCGCTCCACCGCTTCCAACGCGCGGATATAGCCCAGCTTCTGCGTCGTCGCGCCATATTCTCCGGCCAGCTTATGGGCGACAGCCAATGCCGTATGCGCGTGGGCATAGTCCGGGTCGAGGGCCACCGCCGCCTGCAATATGTCGACAGCTTCGGTCAGGCTTGCGCGTGTCCGCTTCTGCCAGAGATAGGTCCCTTCGAGATAAAGCTCCCGCGCCGCGGTAGAGGGTTCATGGGCATCGCCGGGCGACCGCGCGCCGTTCAGGCCGGAATGCACGCGCGGCAGCACCCTGACATCGAGTCCCGGCTGCGTTCCGCGCATATTGAGCCATGCCGCCAGCGCGTGACGGTCGGCGAAGACCGTCCCCTTCGTGCCGGGCATGCGCTGCACGGGCATGCCGCGCTGCTTTTCCCAGCGCTTGACCGTGCGTTCGTCCTTGCCGAAGAACGCGGCAATGTCCTTCCAGCCGTTCAGCAAGTGGTATTCGCCGCCCGAACCCATATGGCCCAGCGACATCCGAGATGTCCTGTTTTGCCCCATCGTCTCCCGAACTGCTTGCCCCAAGGCGCCGGGTCGCCTCTCTGCTTGAGAGGCTAACGCTTCGTGACCCGCAACGAAAGCGCGATCACATTGATTTGACAGGCAAACGGGCGGTGACGGATTCGCCCTTCAGCCCAGATGAGCCTCCGCCACTGCCGTGGGACCGTCCGCCCGGCCGTCATTGCCGAAAAGCTGGTCGAGGATGCGGCCTTCGAGCCGCGCGAGTTCGGCCGAGCCATGGCGGCGCGGGCGAGGTACGCTGACGTCGACGTCGAGCGCGATGCGGCCCTGGTCGATCACCACGACACGGTCAGCCATCGCCACCGCCTCCGCCACGTCATGGGTCACCAGAACGGCAGTGAATTTCTGCTTCAGCCAGATGCGTTCCAGCAATTGCTGCATCTCGATCCGGGTCAGCGCGTCCAGCGCGCCGAGCGGTTCGTCCAGCGCAAGAATCTTCGGCTGCCCGACCAGGGCGCGCGCCAGCGCCACGCGCTGCCGCTGGCCGCCGGACAATACCGAAGGCCACTCGCCGGCGCGGTCCGCAAGTCCTACTTCGCCCAGGATGTCGAGAGCCCTGCCCCGCGCTTCGGCGCCCTTGGCGATGCCGGTCAGGCCGACCGCGACATTGTCGGCGACGCGCGCCCAGGGCAGCAGCCGCGGCTCCTGGAACATGATACGCGTATGGCCAAAGTCCGTCTGTCCGCTGCCATGGTCGAGCGTGCCGGAGGTCGCCCGGTCGAGGCCGGCCAGAAGCCGCAGCAGGGTCGACTTGCCGCAGCCGCTCTTGCCGATGATTGCCAGGAACTGCCCGGCCTTCACCTCGAGGTCGATGCCGTCGAGCACGACCTTTTCGCCGAATTTTTTCCCGACATTGCGGAACGAGAACGCCGTGGATGGAACCGGCGAAGGCACGAGTCGCGCCACCGAAGCTGCCTCAAAGGCTTTTCGGGCGGCGGTGGTCGCAGCGGTCATTCGGAAAAATCCTCATGCGGTCTGGAAAGCCGGATGCCATTGCAGCGAAAGCCGCTCGAGCAACCGGGCAAGACTGTCGGCCAGCTTGCCGAGCAGCGCGTAGATCAGGATCGACAGCACAACGACGTCGATCAGCAGGAACTCGCGCGCCTGCATGGCCATGTAGCCGAGGCCCGACGAGGCCGAGATGGTTTCGGCAACGATCAGCGTCAGCCACATGATGCCCAGCGCATAACGCAGGCCGACGAAGATCGCCGGCAGCGCGCCGGGCAGGATGACACGCGAGAAGAGCTGGAAGCGCGTCATGCCGTAGATGCGGCCCATCTCCACCAATTGCGGGTCGACACTCTGGATGCCGAGCAGCGTGTTCACATAGATCGGGAAAAAGACGCCCAGCGCCACCAGGAAGAGCTTTGCCTCCTCGTCGATGCCGAACCACAGGATGACCAGCGGGATCAGCGCCAGATGCGGGATGTTGCGGATCATCTGCAATGTCGTGTCGGTCAGCCCGCGCGACAGCGCCGAGACACCATTGGCCAAGCCGAGTACGAAGCCGATCGAACCACCGATGGCGAAGCCGGCAAGCGCGCGGGCGGTGCTGACCCCGATATTCTCGATCAACTCGCCAGAGATGAGCAGGCGCCAGAACGCTTCCGCCACAGCGGAGGGCGCGGGCAGCACGTTACCGGCGATGAAGCCGGTGCGCGACGCCAGTTCCCAGACCGTGACGATGACGATCGGCAGCAACCAACCGAGGCCGCCCTGCCCTATCCTGCCGAAAGTCCGATTCATGAGGAGGCCTGTAGCCGGTGGGCGCCGTGGTGGCCGACTGCGAATTCGTTGGCGATTCTGTCACCGACCCGACGGCGCGCAGTGCCGAGCCCGAGTTCGGGGAACAGCAGTTCGGCGACGCGGTAGGCCTCCTCCAGATGCGGGTAGCCGGAGCCAATGACCGTGTCGATACCAACCGCCTGATATTCGCGGATGCGCTCCGCGACCTGTGCCGGCGTGCCGACCAGCGCCGTGCCCGCGCCACCGCGCACCAGCCCGACGCCGGCCCACAAATTGGGGGCGACCACCAGCCGGTCGCGGCGGCCGCCATGCAGCTCGGCCATGCGCCGCTGGCCGACCGAATCCATCTCCTTCAGGAATCGCGCCTGCGCGTTCTCGATCTGCGCGTCGGTGACATGGCTGATCAGCTTTTCCGCCGCCGCCCAGGCCTCGTCCTCGGTCTCGCGCACGATGAAATGCAGGCGGATGCCGAAACTCAGCTTGCGGCCCTTCGCTGCCGCCTTGGCCCTCGCGCGCGCCAGTTTTTCGGCAACGGAATGAACCGGCTCGCCCCAGGTCAGATATTTATCGACCTGTTCGGCCGCCAGATACTGCCCGGCGTCGGACGAACCGCCAAAGAACACCGGCGGGATCGGCTTCTGCACCGGTAGTATGTCCAGCCGTCCGCCTTCGACGCGGTAATATTTGCCGTTGAAGTCAACCTGTTCGCCCGACAACAGACCGCGCCAGACTTTTAGGAATTCATCGGCTTGTGCGTAGCGCTCATCATGCGGCGTGAACACGCCGTCGCCGGCAAGCTCCACCGGATTGCCGCCGACCACCACGTTGAGCAGCAGCCGCCCGTCGCTCAGCCGGTCGAGCGCCGCCGTCTGGCGCGCGGCAAAGGCCGGCGACACGACGCCCGGCCTCAGCGCCACCAGGAATTTCAGCCGCTCGGTATAGGTGGCAAGGCCGGTCGCGGTGATCCACGAATCCTCGCAATTCTGGCCGGTCGGCAAGAGCACGCCGGGAAAGCCAAGCCGGTCAACGGCTTGCGCTATCTCCTTGAAGTAGCCGAATTCCGGCGGGCGCTGCTGTTTCTCCGAGCCGAGATAGCTGCCGTCGCCATGCGTCGGGATGAACCAGAAGAAATCGAGCGGCCGGTCCTGCGATACGGTGGAAAGACTCATGCTGGCTCCCTTGGCTTGCGGCGGGCCGCTCAGTTCGTCGGCGCCGCCCAGACGATATCGCGGACATTGATCTTGTTGGGGATCAGCTTCAACTCGTAAAACGTGTCGGCGATCGCCTGCTGCTGCGCCACCACCGCGTCGGAGAGCGGACCCACCTCGATCCGGTAGCGGTCGATCGCGGCCCTTTGCGCCGCGAGGTCGATGCCGGTCGCCTCGGACGAGATGCCGGCAAGCTCGTCCTTGTGCTCCGCCGCCCAGCGGGCGACGCCCGACAATTCCTCGACGGCGGCTTTCAGCACATCGGGATGTTCTTCCGAGAACGCCTTGCTCGCGAGGTAGAACGAATTGCTGTCCAGGCCGTCGGCAGTGGTCACCAGCGGCCGCGCATTGTGCTTGGCCTCGGCGATGGCAAAATACGGATCCCAGACCGCCCAGGCATCGACGCTGCCGGTGGTGAAGGCGGCCACCGCGTCGGCCGGCGCGAGAAACGCCGGCACGACGTCGGAATAGGCAAGGCTTGCCTGCTTCAGCGCCTGCACGGTGAAATTATGCGAGCTGGAGCCTTTTCCGAAGGCGACCTTTTTGCCCTTGAGATCGGCCACCGATTGGATCGGCGAATCCTTCGGCACGAGAATGGCGTTCTGCACGGCCGGCGAGCTTGCCGCATAGACGAGTTGCGCACCCGCCGACTGCGCGAGAATTGGCGGCGTATCGCCGGTCACGCCGAAATCCACGGCGCCGGCGCCCAGCGCTTCCAGCAGCGGCGGGCCGAACTGGAACTCGACCCACTTGACCTCCTCGACACCGAGCGCCTTCAGCCTGGTCTCGAACACCTTCTGCTGCCGGGCGGCGACCAGCAGGCTGCTGCTCTTCTGGTAGCCGATGCGGAACTCTTTTGGCGCGTCCGCAGCCTTGGCGGGAGCGAGCGACAAGCCAGGCGCCAGCAACGCCGCGCCGAGAAAACCGGAAAGCAGGAAGCGTCTGTTGAGCATGGTCTTCGCCTTTCGAGAAGGATTTACCGGGACAACGGGTCTGCGTCGAAGGTCGATCAGTTGCCCGGCGGCGTCCACACCGCGTCGGCAATCTTGATGGCGTTGGGGATCAGTTTCAGCTTGTAGAAGCGGTTGGCGGTCGCCTGCTGGTTGGCGATAATCTCGTCGGTGATCGGAAAAATGCCGAACTCGGCGCGGTTGGCCGCCAGCGTCTGGGCTTCCAGAGGCACGCCGGTCACCTCATGCAGGGCGGCGGCCACCTTGTCGCGGTTGGCGTCGGCCCATTCAGCAGCGACTTTCAGCGCCCCGACCACCGTGGTGACGGCAGCCGGATTCTCCTTGGCGAAATCGCGGTTGGAGAGGAAATAGGTGTTGACCTTCAGCACTTCGGGCGAGCGCACCAGAACGGTCGGCGTGTAGCGCGTCTCGGCGATGGCCAGGAACGGATCCCAGATCGACCAGGCGTCGACCTTGTCGCTGGCAAACGCCGCCGCCGCGTCGGCTGGCGCCAGATAGACCGGCTCGATCTGGTCGAAGGTCAGCCCGTTCTTCTCAAGGGCCGCGATCAGCAGGTTGTGAGCGCTGGTGCCCTTGCCGACCGCGACCTTCTTGCCCTTGAGGTCTGCGACCGACTTGATGCCGGATTCGGCCTTGGCGACGATTGCCTCGCCGCCGACATTACCGGGAAGTGCCGCGACATAGACGATAGCCGACCCCGCCGACTGGCCGAAGATGGGCGGCGCGTCGCCGGTCCACCCCACATTGATCGCGCCGACATTCAGCGCCTCGACCAGCGGCGGGCCGGCGGTGAACTCCACCCACGAGACGGTTATGCCCTGCGGCTCCAGCGCCTTTTCGATCAATTGCTGCTGGCGGGCGATGACCGGCAGGCCGGTCTTCTGGTAGCCGATCTTGAGTTCCTTCAAGTCGGCGGCATGCGCCGCGCCCGCACCCAACACCGTGGCGGCCAAGAGGCCTGCCGTGAAGATGCGCCGTGTGACCGAAAACATTGACCCCTCCGTTTCGGGCGACATTCATTCCCGCCGCGATCTGATTGAATGAGGTCATGCTAGGTAATTCTATCAACTCTATAGAGGTAAAATGTTTCGAAATTAGGTCGTGACGGAGAAGTATTTTGCGCCTGTCCGCCCTTGCGTGCTCAGATCGGCTGGAAACAACACCAGACGCCATCCCTGCCGGGGCAAGGCCCCGTCGGAAAACGTTGCGCCCTCGTCAGATCGAACGCCAGGTAATAGGTAATATTTTCCCGCACATCTGCCATCATTGGATGGATTTTCTATTCGCGGACCCAGGCTGGGCTCCGCCGTCTCTCTCATCGCGGACAGCAGGCCACTATCTTGGCGAGCATCAGACAACATCGCTTGGGGAGACCTTTCATGAAACGCCTGCTGCTCATCGGCGCCGCCTTGGCCGCGCTCGGCATCGGCCCGGCAAACGCTGAGGATAAGCTGCTCAACGCCTCCTACGACGTGGCGCGCGAATTGTTCGAGGACGTCAACGCCGCCTTCATCCCGAAATACAAGGCCGACACCGGCAAGGATGTCACCATCGACCAATCGCATGCAGGCACTTCCAAGCAGGCCCGCGCCATCGTCGAGGGACTGGAAGCCGACGTGGTCACTTTCAACCAGGTCACCGATATCGACTTCCTGGTGAAGAACGGTTTTGTCTCCGACGACTGGCAGAAGGATTTCGCCAACAACGCTTCGCCCTTCTATTCGCTGCCGTCCTTCCTGGTGCGCGCCGGCAACCCGAAGGGCATCAAGGACTGGAACGATCTCGTCCGCGACGACGTGAAGGTCATCTTCCCCAATCCAAAAACCTCCGGCAACGCCCGCTATACCTATCTCGCCGCCACCGCCTACGCCAGGGAAGCCTTCAAGGGCGACGAGGAGAAGGTGAAGGCGTTCGTCACGAAACTCTTCGACAACGTGCCGGTGTTCGACACCGGCGGCCGCGCCGCGACGACGACCTTCGTCGAGCGCGAGATCGGCGACGTGCTCATCACCTTCGAATCCGAGACCACCGGCATCAGAAGAGAGTTCGGCGAGGACAAGTTCGAGCAGGTCGCGCCCTCCGTCAGCCTGCTGGCGGAATTTCCGGTGGCGATCGTCGACAAGGTGGTCGACAAGCACGGATCGCGCGACCTGGCCAAAGCCTATCTCGATTTCCTCTACACGCCCGAAGGCCAGAAGATCGCGGCCGAAAACGGCAACCGCATCAACGACGAGGCGGTCGCGGCCGAATTCAGGGACAAGTTCCCGAACGTGCGCCTCGTCACCGTCGAGGACGTGTTCGGCGGCTGGCCGGCGGTCCAGAAGGAGCATTTCGCGTCCGGCGGCCTGCTCGACCAGATCTACGGCGAGCGTTGACCTGAAGCGTCGTTTCGGCTTGATGGCCGGCGGGTCTCTTGGACCCGCCGGTTTTTGTTTTTCTCCACCTGTTGTTGTTGATGCCCGCGCTTCTTCACACCCCCTTCTGTCCTGCCGGACATCCCGCCGGCGTCACCCTCCCCCTTGTGGGGAGGGTCGGCAAGCACGCCGAGCGACGCGAGGCTTGCGAGACGGGGTGGGGGTCGTAAGCATGGAATCTTCACCCCGCTCCGCTGCGCGGAACGACCCTCCCCACAAGGGGGAGGGTAAGAAACGCCGCCGTGTTCTCCCCGGCCTGCCGCTCTCTCTCGGCATCACCCTGTTCTATGTCGGCCTAATCGTCGTGCTGCCGCTCGGCGCACTGGTGTTCCATGCAGCCAGTCTCGGCCCCGAAGACTACTGGCGCATCGTTTCCTCGGCACGCGCCGTCGCCAGCTACCGCGTCACCGTGCTGTCGGCGCTTGCCGCCACCGCCTTTAATCTCGTCTTCGGCCTGGCGTTGGCCTGGGTTCTGGTGCGCTATTCCTTCCCTGGCAAGCGGCTGGTAGACGCCATCGTCGACCTACCGTTCGCGCTGCCCACGGCGGTCGCCGGCATCGCGCTCACCACCCTGTTCGCGCCGAACGGCTGGTTCGGTTCCATCCTCGGCGAGGCCGGCATAAAGATCGCGTACACGCCGCTCGGCATCATGGTCGCCATGTCCTTCACCAGCCTGCCATTCATCGTGCGCACGGTGCAGCCGGTTCTGGAAGACCTCGACCCGACGCTGGAGGAGGCCGCGCAGACGCTCGGCGGTTCCGACCGCTCGATCTTCCTGCGCGTCATCCTGCCGCTATTGATGCCCGCCTTGCTCGCCGGCCTGTCGCTGTCCTTCGCCCGCAGTCTTGGCGAGTTCGGCGCCATCATCTTCATCGCCGGCAACCAGCCGATGTCGACCGAGATCACCGCCCTGCTCGCCTTCATCCGGCTGGAGGAATATGATTACCAGGCCGCCGCCGCGATCGCCTCGGTGCTGCTCGTCACCGCCTTCCTGATGCTCGCCTTCACCAACCTGCTGCAGGCCCGCGCGCTGCGCTACACGGTGAGGAACTGACCATGCAGCCGGCAAAAAGACGCCCTCCCCGCGTCGGCGACAGTCTGGCCGTGCGCCGCACGCTGATCGGCTTCGTGCTCGTCGTCGGCGCGCTGCTCATTCTGGCGCCGTTGATCGTCATCTTCGCGCAGGCGGCTTCGCTCGGCCTCAACGGTTTCCTGAAAACCATCGGCCACCCCGACACCCGCCACGCCATCATGCTCACCGTCGTCACCGCGTTAATCGCCGTGCCGATCAACACCGCCTTCGGCATCGCCGCCGCTTGGGCGATCACCAAGTTCGACTTTTGGGGTCGCCGCTTCCTGCTGGTGGTGATCGAGATTCCGTTCTCGATCTCGCCCATCGTCGCCGGTGTCGCCTACCTGTTCGTCTACGGCCTGCAAGGCCTGTTCGGCCCCCTGCTGGAAGCCTGGGACATCAAAATCCTCTTTGCGCTGCCAGGCATCGTGCTGGCTTCGATGTTCGTCACCGCGCCCTTCGTGGTGCGTGAACTGGTGCCATTGATGCAGGCGCAGGGCCGCGACCTGGAGGAGGCCGCCACCTCGCTCGGCGCATCGGGCTGGCGCACCTTCTTCTCGGTCACGCTGCCCAACATCCGCTGGGCGCTGCTTTACGGCGTGGTGCTATGCAACGCCCGCGTCATGGGCGAGTTCGGCGCCGTCTCGGTGGTCTCAGGCAATATACGTGGCCAGACCAACACGCTGCCACTGCATATCGAGTTGCTCTATCACGACTACCAGACGGCCGGCGCCTTCGCCGCCGCCTCCATCCTCACCGTGCTCGCCCTCGTCACCATCGTCGCCAAAGTGTTTCTGGAGCGCCAGGGCGCCGGCCGCCGACCGGCGCTCGCCGCGCCCACTGGAAAATCCGCATGAAGATTCGTCTCGACAACGTCGTCAAAACCTTCGACACGTTCCGCGCCGTGCACGGCGTGTCGCTCGACATCGAGAGCGGCGAACTGCTGGCCCTGCTCGGCCCCTCGGGCTCCGGCAAGACCACCATCCTGCGCATGGTTGCCGGTCTCGAATATGCCGATGGCGGGCACATTTATTTCGGCGACCGGGACGCCACCGACATTCCGGTGCGCGACCGCGGCGTCGGTTTCGTCTTCCAGCACTACGCGCTGTTCCCGCACATGACGGTCGCCGAAAACATCGCCTTCGGCATGAAGGTCTCGAAGGTGCGCCGCTCCCCCGCCGAGGTTTCGGCTCGCGTTGCCGACCTGCTGCGGCTCGTTCGTCTCGAAGGGCTTGGCGAACGCTTCCCGACTCAGATTTCCGGCGGCCAGCGCCAGCGCGTGGCTCTTGCCCGCGCGCTTGCCGTCGACCCGAAAGTGCTGCTGCTCGACGAGCCCTTCGGCGCGCTTGACGCCAATGTGCGGCGCGACCTCCGCCGCTGGCTGCGCGATATCCATGGCGAGCTCGGCATCACCACGATCTTTGTCACCCACGACCAGGAAGAGGCGCTCGACCTCGCCGACCGCGTCGTCATCCTCAACGAAGGCAAGATCGTGCAGCAGGGAACGCCGGAAGAAGTCTGCCGCAACCCCTCCTCCGCCTTCGTGATGAAATTCCTCGGCGACACCAACCGGCTTTCAGGCAACGTGAAAAACGGCGTCGTTTCCATCGGCGGCATCACGCTGGACGCCGCCGGCTGCCAGGACGGCGCGGCGGAAGTCTACGCCCGGCCTGGCGATCTCGACTGGTCACGTGAAAGCGGTATTCCTGCCTCCGTTCTTCGCGTCATCGACCGGCCCGACGGAAGGCGGCTGGTGGCCCGCACGGCGGGAGGCGAGACGGTGGAGCTTGACGTGCCTCCGGAGACGGTCGTGCGGGCCGGCGAAAGCGGCTTTCTGCGCATTGTGCGGATGAAGGTTTTTGCGGCTTGAGGTTCCGGTGCGCCGGCGATGTACCTCAGAGGATTCGCCCCTAATCGCCGACGTTGGCGATTGGCGGAAACGGCCCTCCCGTCGTCATCCTCGGGCAAGCAGGAGCGAAGCGAACTGCGCGACCCGAGGACCCATGCCATACCGGTGGCGAAGTGCACCGCCGGGGCAGAACCCCACATGCGTATGACGCCGATGCCGAACCGGCGAAATCCGGCGACGGAAATGCAGCGGGTCCGAAGCGGCTAACGGGAGACGCGACAACGACATTCTGGACCGGAACTCGAACGCTCAAGTCCGGTGGCAGCGGGCGGAGCAGGCCGACAGCGCGCCGTTGCAATCGACCGGCCACGGCCCGTAGGTTAAACTCGCTTCCAATTTCCTATCTTTTCTATAGACTTTAAGCACAACCTGTCGCCAGCACGCTCACGCCAATGAGACAGCCTTTGCCGGAAAGTTACCTTCCCCAGTGTCAAATTTGCCGCTTCGGTCGCGAAAATGACGAAAAATCAACGCATTTGCACTTGTTTATAGATTCACTGGAATTTATGCGTAACGGATGTGGATCATCGATCGGGCATCCGGGGCGATCGGTTTCTTCCTCAGGCAACGCAAAGACAGTTTTCGACGATGCTCACCAAAAAAGGCAAGTATGGGCTGAAGGCTCTGGTCCACTTGTCGCAGATGCCCGAAGGCCAACTCGCATTCGTCAACGACATCGCCACGACGAACAACATCCCGAAGAAATTTCTGGATGCCATCCTCGGCGAGCTGCGCAATGCCGGCTTCGTGCAGAGCCGCAAGGGCAAGGACGGCGGCTACCGCCTGTCGCGCTCGCCGGCGGAGATCAAGATCGGCCACGTCGTGCGCGTTCTGGACGGCCCGCTGGCGCCGATCCCTTGCGCCAGCCACACGCAGTACCAGCGTTGCGAGGATTGCGACGAGGCGACCTGCCAGGTCCGGCACATGATGCTGGAAGTGCGCCACGCCATCGCCAATGTGCTGGACAACCGCAGCCTCGCGGAAATGCGCGACGCGGCCAACGACGATGTCGCGGCCCTGCTGAAATATCACGCCTGACGGAGCACGGCGCCTCGCTTGGCGGGGCGCGCGCATGAGCGAGCGCCCGCGCTCCTCGATCGCCATCGTCGGCGGCGGCGCTAGCGGCGTGCTCCTCGCGGCACACCTGCTGAAGTCGCCTAACCCGGACCTCCGTGTCACCCTTATCGAGAGGGCGTCCGCCTTCGGCCGCGGCCGCGCTTATTCGACCGCCCTGCCCGACCATGTGCTCAACGTCAGCGCGATGGGCATGAGCGGTTACGCCGACGATCCCGAGCATTTCTGGCGTTGGGTGCAGGCGGAAGAGATCGTTACCGACGACAACCCGGCCGTCTACCTGCCGCGCGCCGTCTACGGCCGCTATCTTGAGGAACTGCTTGAGAGCAATCTGGACCGCGAAAGCGCGACCGGCCGGCTGCGCCTTGTCCGCGAAACCTGCCTCGGCGTGTCGCCGACACCGTCGGGGGTCGACGTCAAACTGGCGAACGGCACCAGCCTCGCCTGCCATGCCGTGGTACTGGCGGTCGGCCATGACGAGGAGCCCTCGCCCGAGCATCCGCTCGCCATCCGTATCGATTCGCCTGACGACAGGCCGCTTGATCCGAATGCCCATGTCCTGATACTCGGGACAGGATTGAGCATGATCGATGCCTGGCTGACGCTGGAGCATCGCGGCCATCGTGGCGAGATCGTTGCCGTGTCGCGGCGCGGCCTGCTGCCCTCCACCCACCGCAAGAGCAAGCCGATCCGGCTCGATATCGCCGACGTGCCGCTCGGCACCGAACTGTCCTATTTCGTCGGCTGGCTGCGCGACCTGATCCGCGCCACGCAAAAGGCCGGCGGCGACTGGCGCGACGTGCTGGATGGTTTGCGGCCATTCAACCAGCGCATCTGGCAAAGCTGGCCGGCCTCGGCCAAGCGCCGCTTCGTCGAGCACACAAAAGCTTGGTGGGATATCCACCGCCACCGCATGGCGCCGCCGATCCATGCGCGCCTGACCGAAGCCGTCGAGGCCGGCCGCATCCGGCTGGTCGCTGCGCGCGTCGAAGGCATGACCGAACAGGGCGACGGCATCGCGGTGCGGCTTCTGCATCGCCATTCGAAAACGCCGGAAACGCTCGTGGTCGATCGGGTGTGTGATTGCACAGGCATCACCAAGGATCTTTCGGTGGGTTCGATCGCGGTGGTCCGTGACCTCATCGAGCGTGGGCTCGCGCGGCCCGACCCGTTGCGGCTTGGGCTGGACGTAACCGAAAATTGCGCCGTCATCAGTGAGAACAATTCCGCCTCCGCGAAACTCTTCGCGGTCGGTCCGCTGACCCGCGGCACCTTTTTCGAGATCGAGGCCATCCCGGACATCCGCGCCCAATGCGCCCGGCTGGCGAAGGTGCTGGTGGGCAAGTGAGACGGCGAGCAGTTTCATCGTCCGTGCCGCCGGCGTCCCCCTTCGTGTAGCCTCTCACCGGCGCCCGCTGGAAACACAAAGCTCAACGCGGCAAGGCATTTGCAGCGCCGGCTATTGGCGAAACCGTCGATGAACCGCGTCCTTCTCCCCGTGTGCTACGTTGGAGACTTCACAGCCCGGATTGGCAGCCGGCCTGTCCCCCGCGGTCGCAATTTTTCGACGATATCTGAAGCGTGCCAGACCACCGTCACGATGTTAAGGATTATTTTCCTATATTTTGCGTTTGCGCGCGCGTAGGCTTTCCACCCGAAATCCCATCTCGGTCGGGCCGAAACGGCTTTTTCCGGGAACATGTCATGCTTGTGAGGGGGCTGGTCATGCTTGTAACGGAAAAATCGCGCGACGCGCCGGCTATCCCATTGATCCGGCCCGGTTTTCCAAGCATGACGTTATTTCGCACCGAACGTATCGGCGCTTGGACAGCTCGGTTTTCTGATCGGCAAAGCTATTGAAGATCAATGCCTTGCGACGCCAGTCTTATTTGCTGACCTCAACGGAACGGATTCCGCCGGCTGCGGCCATATCGCCAACACCCTGTCGCGCCTTGCAGCCGAGTTCCTGACGATCGGGATGACCCGTTCGCCGAAATCGGCGATCGCCTCCCGCTCGTTCAGGCCGCCGATCATGAACTCGCAAACGCCTAGTGAAACATAGGGCAGCAGCGCCAGCGCAATACGTTCCGACGAACCGCCGCGGATTGCCGCACCGAGGTCGCCTATCCCTCTCGCATCGCCGCCTTGCTGCGAAAGCTGGTCAAAGCGCAGCGGCAGCGCAAATCTCAGCCGCCCCGTCCGCCCGCATTCCGTCGCTGCCTGGCAAACCCGCTGGACGATGTGGCCTATATGGTCCGGTGTGGCGAAGGGGAGCTCGAACACGTCGGCATGGCGCCCGGCGGCGCGGAAGGCCGTGCCGGACAACCCGTTCATCCGAAATGGAATTTCGGCTCCACGCGGTCCCTTGCGCGCGACAAATCCGTTGCGCATGCTGTAGGCCGGCCCCTCATGGTCGAACGGCCGATCATTCGCCCAGAGCCGTTTCAGCAGAACAAGATATTCGTCGGTCCTTTGCAAGGTCTCGACATGGCCGGCCGGTTCGCCATTCACCCCGCTGTGGGGAGTGGTCATGATTCGGATCGACAGTCGCCCGTGGCTGAACGCATCCAGCGCCGCCAACTGCCGCGCCGCAACGGTCGGTTCTACCGCGCCGGCCCAATGGGTCAGCGAAATATCCAGCGCGCTGGTGCTGCGCATCGCCTGTGCGGCAAGGTCCATGTTGGTCAACAGACCGGCGGCATCGTCTACAACCACCCGGTCGAAACCGGCCCGCTCGATCGTCGTTAGCCGCTGCTGGGCCTCGCGAATGTCGAAAAAGAACGGAGTTGCCGCCTCGCCAGCGGTGGCGCGGAAAGGTCCGGGGACGTGCGTGAACTCGATATGCATGGAAAGTTCCTCCGTCATTTCAACGCCTTGGCGACGCACGACATACTGAAGAACTGCGGACCAACCCCTCAAAGGTTCAGATATGGGATGTCGGGATGCGGGGCGGCCTCAGGGAATGAGGCCGAGCACAAGCGCGGCGGCGAAAGCTATCGCCGCGATGAAGACGGCATGCGCCGCCAGCGAGGCGAGCGAACCGTGGCGCGATGCGGTCGCGCGGGGTGCCGTCTGGGTTCCGCCGAGATGATGGATGTTCGCCATGGCAGCCTCCTCTTTCATTCTTAGTCTATAAAATTGGTAGATTTTGTCTATTCCGATTTTTCGGCGTTCTATAGAATCTTAAACTCAGGAACAGCGAAAAATTGGAACAAACTTTCAAATTTCTGTCTCAGTGCGCAGGCGCTCGACGCAGAGCGCACGCATGAGGAACGCCGCCTCGGCATAGACCGCATCATCGGCAAGGTCGGACGCGCGCGTCCCGAGCACGTCCCTTACGGCGTCCAGCGTCCGTGACGGGATCAGATCCGTGCAGGTGCGCATGCGGCCAAAGACCGAGCTGATGGGGATTGCCCTGCCTTCGAACTCCACAGCCGGTTCGTCGTGGGTAAGGCCCCATTCCTCATAGGCGTCGAGCGCCTCCTGGAACGCCTGATGCAGGAAAATCGGGGCATGTCCTTCATACAGAGGGGGAAGAACTCGTGTCATGCTATTCTCCTCGCTCGATTTTTCGCAATAACCACGCGGATCACACGACCTTCCGGCCGCTGATAACGCCTCTGCCCGCAAAAGGTTGTCGCCTGTGGAAATCAGAACGGCCTTACCAGTGGCCGTTCATGCAGAAGCCCCAGTAGAAGCTTTCGTCGCGGGAAAGCCGGCGGTCGTCATCACCGTCGTCCTTGTCCCCTGCTTCACCCGCCCGCCGCGGCGCAGGGTCGGGAAAAAGAGCTTCACGCAGGCTGTCCAACAGGGACCGGAGCGGGCTCTGGCTGGTCTGTGTCATCGTCAACTCCTCATCGAGCGGTTGCGGGATGGATGGTTGGCAGAACGGCACTTCCGTCACGAAGTATGACTCGACATTTCACGATGTCAACCAATGTCTACAAGATTTGTAGAATATTGAATCGGAACAAGGGTTTAGCCGTCCTTAGTTTGCCGTTTCTGCTCCGGCTCAGCGGGTCGGAACGTGAATGTCAGCCGCAAGTCAGGGCAAATCACTAGTCGCGCCCCGCCCAGGGAACGAGCACGGCCTCAATGCGCCGAATCCCGAATTCGAGAATGAATGCCACGCCTGCGATCACGAAGATGCCCATGATCACCACGTCGGTGACCAGGAACTGCGCCGCCGACTGGATCATGAATCCAAGCCCCCGCGTCGCCGCGATCAATTCGGCCGCCACCAGCGTTGTCCAGCCGGCACCGAGCGCGATGCGCAGACCTGTCAGGATCGACGGCAGTGCGCTGGGCAGGACGACGTGGCGGATGACTTGGCTCCTGCTTGCACCCAGTGTGCGTGCGGCGTTCAACCGTTCGCGGTTGACGCCGCGGACGCCGGCCGCCGTGGAAAGCGCGATCGGCGCCAGCATGGCAATGGCGATGACCAGGACCTTGGACGGCTCGCCGATGCCGAACCAGATGATGATCAGCGGCAGATAGGCAAGCGGCGGTATTGGCCGCAGGAATTCGAGCAGCGGGTCGAATATGCCGCGTCCGACCGTGCTTGTGCCGATCGCGATACCCACCGGAATGCTGACAGCGAGCGCAGCGATCAGAGCGGCGAAGACCCGCCCGAGGCTGGCGGCGAGATGGACCGCGAGCGAGGCGTCGACGAAACCGTCGCGGGCCACCATGATGAATTTGATCGCGACCGCAAGCGGCGATGGCAGGAATACGGGCGAGACCAATTGCAGATAGGCGGCGACCGCCCATGCCCCAACGAGGACGGTGACGGTGAGCAAACTGACCTGGCGCGCCGTCCAGCCGCGCCGGCGTCTTCCGCGTCCCGGCGCCGACAACGTATCGGCTCGCGCGGAGGAAGGTGCAGCAGGTTCGCCTGCCCTGACGTCGGCGAGCGGCGCATCTGTATTGGCGATAATGCTCAAGCAAACTCCCCGTCGAAAATCGCGTCGGCGAGTTCCGCCCGCGCGGCGACGAAATCGGGGTCGGCCTTGATCGAGCGGGCCAGTTCGCCGGCCGCGTAGCGCCGTCCAAAGCCCGCGTCGATCTGCCGGACCACTCGGCCCGGGCCAGGCGCCATGACGACGATGCGCGTTCCGAGGAACAGCGCTTCCTCGATACCGTGCGTGACCATCAGGACGCCGGTCGGCCGCGCCGACCAGATGTCGAGCAGCAGCGTCTGCATGCGCTCGCGCGTCAGCGCGTCGAGCGCCCCCAGCGGTTCGTCCATCAACAGGAAATCCGGCTCGGCGGCCAGCGCTCGCGCGAGACCGACGCGCTGGCGCATTCCGCCGGACAGTTCCCATATCGCCTTGCCGCCATAACCTTCCAGCTTGACCTGCCGCAGCAGTTCGTCGCTCTTCCGGTGGCGTTCGCGCTCGTCCACGCCGCGCATTTTTAGCGCGAAGCCGACATTCTCGCGGGCACTGAGCCACGGAAACAGCGCGTCGTTCTGGAACACCACGGCGCGGTCGGCTCCGGGACCGTCAATCGGCCGTCCGTCCACTGAAGCGCTGCCGGACGTGGGCGCGACCAGGCCGGCCGCGACGTTGAGCAGCGTCGTTTTTCCGCAGCCCGACCTGCCGGTCAGCACCACGAACTCGCCTGACGCCACAGCGATGGAAGCGTCCACTACGGCGGGCTGCCCGTCATAGTGCACGCCGACCTTCGCCAGTGTGAGTTTCGTCATGTCATTTCACTTTGCCTCCGCCCTGCCCGCCCCGGCCGAAAGCCAGGACGGGCTGAGGTCGCGCCGCTTGGGAGGATGCATGCGCGCGGTTGGTGCTAGTTCGAGGCGAGTGCCTCGGTGACGTATTTGGCCGATACATACTTGCTGTAGTCGGGCAGCACGGCGTCGATCTTGCCCTGCTCCTTCAGGAACTCGGACGTGGCGGCGATCGCCTTGACGGTCTCACCGCCAAGGAACTTTTCCGACGCCTGGTCGGCGAGCGACGGGAAAACATAACCCTTGAGCAGCAGCGGGATGTCGTCGAGCTTCGCGCCGGTGAGCTTGGCGATCTTGCCGGCTTCGGCCGACGACGTGTTCCAGGCTTCCGGCTTGGCGAGGAAGGCGTCATAGGCAGCGCCTGTCACCTTGACGAAATCGCGAACCGCCTCCGGATGCGCGGTGGCGAAATCGGTCCGGACGATCCATGCGTCGAATGTCGGAGCGCCCCACTTCGCCACTTCAGCGGAATCGACGACGATCTTGCCGCTGGTCTTGATCTGGCCGAGCGCGGGATCCCACACATAGGCCGCGTCGATGTCGCCGCGTTCCCACGCGGCCGCGATCTCCGGCGGACGAAGGTTGAGGATCTCGACCGACTTGGGATCGACGCCTTCATGCTTCAACGCGGCAAGCAGGCTGTAGTGGGTCGTCGAGACGAACGGCACGGCGACCTTCTTGCCGGCAAGGTCGGCGACCTTTTCGACGCCCGTGCCATTGCGGGCGACAAGCGCTTCCGATTCGCCGATCAGCCCGACGATGAAGATGGTCTCGATCGGCAGCTCGCGGCTCGCCGCCGCCGCCAGCGGACTGGAGCCGACATAGCCGATGTCGACGGAACCGGAAGCGGCCGCGGCGATGACATCAGCGCCCGAATCGAACTTTCGCCAGTCGATCGCAGCGCCCAGCGTCTTTTCATAGACGCCGTCCGCTTGCGGCACCTTGGAAGGCTCGACGACGGTCTGGAATCCGATGGTGACTTTCAGGTCTTCGGCGCTCGCGGGACCCTGCAGGGCCAGCGCGGAGAGTGCCGTTGCCGCTGCCAGCAGCGTCCGGCGGGTGATCGTGCTCATGGGCGTGTTTCCTGTCGTGTGAAATGGAATGCCCAACAATCCTGCTGTTTTCTATAAAATCTGTAGAGTTAATCTATTCCAACTTTGCCGGTACATCAGGAAAATTTGCTTTGCCGGTTCATCGAAACGCGAGGGTGGCCGGCCGAAGCGCTTGTCGTTGGCGACAGTCGGGTGAACTCTTGTGGTATTCCGGCCCGCGCAAACCGATTCCTGATTCTGCACTGCAAATGGAGGAATTTACCTTCGGCAGCCCGGGCCGCTTATGAGAAGAGAACGCGTCGGCAACGGAATGCCAGGACAATACGTTTGCTGCTACACCATGAGCCGCGGCAAACTGCGGCGGATCGATCGGAACAGGGAGGCTTGGGAATGAGTGCCCATTCGGACAAGGCGCGGCAGGATGGCAGGAGCCGGCTGAGGCCGCCGTATCGGTCCGTGCTCGACCTGATCGGTGAGACGCCGGTGGTCGAACTGACGCGCTTCGACACCGGCAAATGCCGGCTGTTCATCAAGCTGGAAAGCCAGAATCCCGGTGGCTCGATCAAGGACCGCATCGCACTGTCGATGATCGCCGACGCCGAGCGTAGCGGCAGGCTGGCGCGCGGCGGCACCATCGTTGAAGCCACCGCTGGCAACACCGGGCTCGGCCTTGCCCAGGTAGGCATTCCAAAGGGTTATCACATTATCCTCGTTGTTCCCGACAAGATGTCGCGCGAAAAGATCCAGCATTTGCGCGCGCTTGGCGCCGAGGTGCGGATGACCCGCTCGGACGTCGGCAAGGGCCATCCCGAATATTACCAGGACATGGCGGAGAAGATCGCGGCCGGCATTCCCGGCGCCTTCTACGTCAACCAGTTCGCCAATCCCGCCAACCCGCTGGCGCACGAGACGACGACCGGACCCGAGATATGGAACCAACTCGGCGGCGATGTCGACGCGGTGGTTGTCGGCGTCGGCTCGGGCGGCACGTTGACCGGACTCGGGCGCTTCTTCGCGAAAGTCTCGCCGAAGACCGAGATGGTGCTGGCCGATCCGGTTGGCTCGGTGCTGGCGCCCTATGTGAAGACCGGCAAACTGGAAGAGGCCGGAAGCTGGACCGTGGAAGGCATCGGCGAGGATTTCATTCCGCCCAATGCCGACCTGTCTTTCGTCAGGAAAGCCTATTCGGTGACCGACAAGCAGAGCATGCTCGCCGTCCGCGACCTTCTCTCCCGCGAAGGTATCCTTGCGGGATCGTCCTCCGGCACGCTGCTGTCGGCGGCGTTGCGCTACTGTCGCGAGCAGACTGTCGCGAAGCGCGTCGTCACCTTCGTCTGCGACAGCGGCAACAAGTACCTGTCGAAAGTCTTCGACGATTTCTGGCTGGCTGAGCAGGGGCTTGCCGAGCGCGAGCAGCATGGCGACCTGCGCGACCTCGTCGCCCGCTCGCATCGCGAGGGCGGCACCGTGCTCGTCGGACCGGACGATACGCTGCTCACCGCCTATGGCCGCATGCGCCGCGGCGACGTCTCGCAGCTTCCGGTGCTGGAGAACGGAAAGCTGATTGGAATCATAGACGAAAGCGACATCCTTGCCGTGCTGGAAGGCCCTTATGACGGCCGCTGGGACCGCTTCAACGCGCCGGTGCGCTCCGCCATGACCGCCGACCTGCACACGTTGCAGACTACCCAGACGTTGGATGCGCTGCTGCCGGTCTTCGAACGCAACGAGGTCGCCATCGTCTTCGACGGCGACGAATTTTTTGGCCTGATCACCCGGGTCGACCTGATCAACCATCTGAGGCGTACCCGATGAGCACGCATAAGAACCGCCTGGCCTTTTCCACCCGCACCATCCATGGCGGCCAAAGCCACGACCCGACCACGGGCGCGGTGATGGTGCCGATCTACGCCACCTCGACCTACGGCCAGCAGAGCCCCGGCGTGCACAAGGGCTTCGAATACGCCCGCAGCCAGAACCCGACGCGCTTCGCCTTCGAGCGCGCCGTCGCCGACTTGGAAAGCGGTACCGCCGCCTTCGCCTTCGCCTCGGGCCTGGCGGCGATCGCCACGGTTTTCGAACTGCTCGACAGCGGCGCGCATATCGTCGCGACGGACGACATCTATGGCGGCACTTTTCGCCTGCTGGAGCGGGTCAGAAAGCGCTCCGCCGGCCTTCAGGTCAGCTTCGCCGACTTCACCGACCTTAAGGCGGTGGAGGCGGCGATCCGACCGGAAACAAAACTGCTGTGGGTCGAGACGCCTACCAACCCGCTGCTGAAGATCGTCGATCTCGAAGGCATTGCTGCGCTGGCGAAGCGGCGCAATCTGCTGTCGGCCGCCGACAACACATTCTGCAGCCCCTACCTCCAGCGGCCGCTTGAACTCGGCATCGATATCGTCGTGCATTCGACGACCAAATATCTGAACGGCCATTCCGACATGGTCGGCGGCGTCGCGGTGGTGGGCGACAACCGCGACCTCGCCGACCGGCTGAAGTTTTTGCAGAACGCGATCGGCGCGATCTCCGGGCCGTTCGACAGTTTTCTGGCGCTGCGCGGCTTGAAGACACTGGCGCTGCGCATGGAACGGCACTCGGCCAACGGCCTGAAGATCGCCCAACGGCTTGAGGCGCGGAAGGATGTGCACCGGGTCATCTATCCCGGCCTTGCCAGCCATCCGCAGCACGAGATCGCCAGGCGGCAGATGTTCGCATTCGGCGGTATGATCTCGGTGGAGCTCGACCGCGATCTTGCGGGCACCAAGCGATTCCTCGAGCGCACCCAACTCTTCACGCTGGCCGAAAGCCTGGGAGGCGTCGAAAGCCTGATCGAGCACCCTGCCCTGATGACGCATGGCTCGATCCCACCCGCGCAGCGCGCCGCGATCGGCATTTCCGATTCGCTGGTGCGGCTGTCGGCGGGCATCGAGGACGGCGATGACCTGATCGCCGATCTGGTGCAGGCGCTGAAGGCATAGCGCTATCGCCTTGCACGACGCGTTGTTTGTGCACAGCGCTTTTCGATACGGCGGTTCAAATCCTCCGTTCGCACCGTATTATGGCGGCGAATCTGGAGACGATCCGACATGCCCAGAAAAGCCAAAAAGCGCGCGCCGGCAAAACGGCCCGCCCCAAACTTTGGACCTCTGTCGATCGATCCGGATATGCTGCAGCAATTGTTGTCCGCGCTGGAGGGGCATGGCGCACAGAATGCGTCGCTTGCCGAGGAACTCCAGACCTACATCGCCGGCTTGGTCGATGACGATGCGGGTGAAAGCGGCGGCCAGGAAGCGTTCGGCCGCGCGGCCGACTTGCAAAACCTGCTGACCGAAATACGCATCGCCGCCAACGGTGGCGATCGGGATGCACGCGAGGAACTGGAGGAAGGACTCGCGGTCGTCGAGGCCGCCGCGGAAGCCGGCGATCTGCCGGGGCACGCGATCATGGTGTTGTTCCAGATATTCGGCGAGGCGGAGGTCGATCCGGGCGACGCGCTGCGGAAGGCAATGCTGATCAACGTCGATGCCGACCGCCAATCGGATGTGCCTGTCGAACTCCGCCTGTCGGACGCTGCCGCGGATCTGGCAGAGCTGGATGAGGACGTTGCGCAAACGTCCTTCGCCGCCATGATCCGCTACATGCCGAAGCCTGCGCGTTACGATCTCGTGCATGCACTGGGTGGGCGCGTGGAAGATACGTCACGGACCATTCTGCTGGGATGCCTGCTGGATTCCGATCCCGACCTCGTGCGCATCGCCGCCGAAGGGCTGATCGCCAGCGCCCGCAACGCGCCGGTGCCGAGCCGCCTCGTGGAGCGCCTGGTGCTGATCCGGGGACTGGTGCCCGCTCCAATACACCCGGCAGTCGACACCACCATCGCCGCCTTGCGGCCAAAGGCCTCTGCGCCGGTCGCGCGTGAGCAACTGCAACTCGTCAAATGCGTCGCCTCGATTTGCGACGGTGCGGGCGCCCAGTCGCTGCTCGCGCTGATGCGCCGGGGCAAGACCCACGTGATGGTCAGCTTCATGGTCAAGACCCATTCGGGTCTCGCCGATGCGATGGTACTCAACGATTTTTCGAAGCGGGAGTTCGACGCGATCGCCAAAGGAATGGGCATCGTGATCGTGCCGGTGTCCCTGGCGCTCATGCAACGGCGCCTGGCGATCGCCCTGGCCGTCAACCACGAAAAGGGCGCTGCGGCGACATTCGGCTTCGTTCAGGCGCTGGAGGCTCTCGGAATTGCGGCATTGCGGCCTGATTCGATCGAAACCGAGGCCCTGCTTGACGAGCTTTTGACCGAAAGCACCTCGCTTGTCCCGCTGACCCTGGCAGAGGCCGCGGCCCGTCTCGACGATATGGAGTTGACGGAAACCTGGTTCGAGGCCGGTCCGGATTGCGACGAGCGGCTCGACCGTTTGCGCGGCACCAAGCAGCGGCACAAGGCAGCGCTCGCCTATATTGAGGAGCGGCGGGCTTTTTGGGCCGCGCAATGCGCAAGCGCGGCGCTCGTCCTGCGCGACAGCGGCAAGCCGTTCGGCCCGCTCTGGCAAGACTTCGCGGTAATCGGCAGGCACTTCGCCGGCCGGGAGCCCGTCGCGAACAACCCACTCGCCCATGCCATGGCGCAACGCACCGTCGAGGCGCACGAAAGTCAGAGGTATTGATGATCTCGCGGCGCGCCGGCAATTCATCTCCGGCATCGCGAATCGGAAGCGATGCGGCTATCTGGCTATCGACTTGACAGACCCTGAAAACTGAAAGGCTGCCGGGTTGCCCCGACGGCCTTTCAGTTTCGATAACCGCGCTGCGCCTACTCGGCGGCGTTGGTCATTTCCGTCAGCATCGGCGTCGCGACTTCCGCGCCCGAGGCCTTGCGGCGCTCGTCGAGGATGAGTTCGTCGCGCGAGGTGGCGATGCGCCGGATCTGGCTCATCGTGCCGCCGGTGCCGGCCGGGATCAGGCGGCCGACGATGACGTTTTCCTTCAGGCCCTGCAGCGTGTCGACCTTGCCGGCGACGGCCGCCTCGGTCAGCACGCGGGTAGTCTCCTGGAAGGAGGCCGCCGAGATGAAGGACGGCGTCTGCAGCGAGGCCTTGGTGATGCCGAGCAGCACCGGCTGGCCTTCCGCAGGCTTCTTGCCTTCCTCGATCAAGCGCTCGTTGATCTCGTCCAGTTCGATCGAGTCGACATGATCGCCCGGGATGTAGGTCGAGTCGCCCTGGGCGGTGATCTCGATCTTCTGCAGCATCTGGCGGACGATCACCTCGATATGCTTGTCGTTGATCGACACGCCCTGCAACCGGTAGACTTCCTGGATCTCGTTGACGAGGTAGGAGGCCAGAGCCTCCACGCCCTTGATCGCCAGGATGTCGTGCGGCGCCGGGTTGCCGTCCATGACGTAGTCGCCCTTCTCGATGGCGTCGCCGTCCTGGAGATGGAACGGCTTGCCCTTCGGGATGAGGTACTCAACCGGCTCCAGCGTCGAATCATGCGGCTCGATGATGATCCGGCGCTTGTTCTTGTAGTCGCGCCCGAAGCGGATCGTACCGTCGATCTCGGCGATGATGGCGTGATCCTTCGGACGGCGCGCCTCGAACAGCTCGGCCACCCGCGGCAGACCGCCGGTGATGTCCTTGGTCTTGGCTGACTCCATCGGGATACGGGCCAGAACGTCGCCAGGCCGCACCATCGAACCCGGCTCGACCGAGAGGATGGCCTCAACCGAGAGCAGGAAACGGGCGTCGCCGCCCTTCGACAGCTTGCCGACCTTGCCCTTGGCGTCGAGGATCGCGATCGCCGGCTTCAAGTCCGAACCGCGCGGCGTCGAGCGCCAGTCGATGACCTCGCGCTTGGTGATGCCGGTCGATTCGTCGGCCGTCTCCTGGACGGAGATGCCGTCGACCAGATCCTCGTACTGCACGCGGCCCTCGATTTCGGTCAGCACCGGGCGGGTATAAGGATCCCACTCGGCCACACGCTGGCCGCGCTTCACCTTGTCGCCTTCGTCCACGAACAGACGCGAGCCGTAGGTGATGCGGTGCGTGGCGCGTTCCTTGCCGGCCTCGTCGAGGATCAGCACCGCCATGTTGCGGCCCATGGCCATCAACTGGCCTTCGGAGTTGCGCACCACGTTGCGGTTGCGGATCTGCACCGTGCCCTCGTACGAGGCTTCGATGAAGGAGCTGTCGACCACTTGCGCCGTGCCGCCCATGTGGAAGGTGCGCATGGTGAGCTGCGTGCCCGGCTCGCCGATCGACTGCGCCGCAATGACGCCGACGGCCTCGCCGATGTTGACCGGCGTGCCGCGTGCAAGGTCGCGTCCGTAGCAGACCGCGCAAACGCCGACCTTGACCTCGCAGGTCAGTGCCGAGCGGATACGGATCGACTGGATGCCGGCCTTCTCGATCATCTCGATGTCGCGCTCGTCCATCAGCCGGCCGGCCTTGACGATCAGATCGCCGGAGACCGGATGGTTGATGTCGTCGAGCGCCGTGCGGCCGAGAATACGCTGGCCGAGCGTCGCGACCACCTGGCCGGCGTCGACGATCGGCTGCATGGTGAGCCCCTTGTCGGTGCCGCAGTCGGTGGCGTTGACGATGCAATCCTGGGCCACGTCGACCAGACGCCGCGTCAGGTAACCGGAGTTCGCGGTCTTCAACGCGGTGTCCGCGAGGCCCTTGCGGGCGCCGTGGGTCGAGTTGAAGTATTCGAGAACGGTCAGGCCTTCCTTGAAGTTCGAGATGATCGGCGTCTCGATGATCTCGCCAGACGGCTTGGCCATCAGGCCGCGCATGCCGGCAAGCTGGCGCATCTGGGTCGGCGACCCGCGCGCGCCGGAGTGGCTCATCATGTAGATCGAGTTCATCGGCTTCTGGCGGCCATTGTCGTTGAACTCGACCGCACGGATGCGGCCCATCATCTCCTCGGCGACCTTTTCCGAGCACTTCGCCCAGGCGTCGACGACCTTGTTGTACTTCTCGCCCTGGGTGATCAGGCCGTCATTGTACTGCTGCTCGTATTCCTTCGCGAGCGCCTCGGTCTTGGCGACCAGGTCGGCCTTCGTATCCGGAATGACCATGTCGTCCTTGCCGAACGAAATGCCGGCGCGGCAGGCATGGGCGAACCCGAGCTGCATGATGCGGTCGCAGAAAATGACCGTCTCCTTCTGGCCGCAGTGGCGGTAGACGGTGTCGATCATCTTGGAGATGTTCTTCTTGGTCATCTCCTGGTTGGCCGTCTCATAGGGGACGTTGACGTTCTTCGGCAGAAGTTCGCCGATGATCATGCGGCCGGGCGTCGTGTCATAGATCTTCGACACGACCTTGCCGTCCTTGTCGACGGTCTTGAAGCGGCCCTTGATCTTGGCGTGCAGCGTCACCGCCCTGGTCTCCAGCGCGTGCTGCAGCTCGCCCATGTCGGCGAACACCATCCCCTCGCCCGGCTCGTTCTGGTTGACGATCGAGAGATAGTAGAGGCCGAGAACCATGTCCTGCGACGGCACGATGATCGGCGCGCCGGAGGCCGGGTGCAGGATGTTGTTGGTCGACATCATCAGCACGCGGGCTTCAAGCTGCGCTTCAAGCGACAGCGGCACGTGGACCGCCATCTGGTCGCCGTCGAAGTCGGCGTTGAAGGCCGTGCAGACCAGCGGGTGAAGCTGGATCGCCTTGCCTTCGATCAGGGTCGGCTCGAAAGCCTGGATGCCGAGGCGGTGCAGCGTCGGTGCGCGGTTGAGCAGAACCGGATGCTCGCGAATGACCTCGTCGAGGATATCCCAGACTTCCGGCTTCTCCTTCTCGACCAGCTTCTTCGCCTGCTTGACGGTCGAGGAGTAACCCTTGGCGTCGAGGCGGGCGTAGATGAAGGGCTTGAACAGCTCCAGCGCCATCTTCTTCGGCAAGCCGCACTGGTGCAGCTTCAGTTCCGGACCGGTCACGATGACCGAGCGGCCGGAATAGTCGACGCGCTTGCCGAGCAGGTTCTGTCGGAACCGGCCCTGCTTGCCCTTCAGCATGTCGCTGAGCGACTTCAGCGGACGCTTGTTGGCGCCGGTGATGACGCGGCCGCGGCGGCCGTTGTCGAACAGCGCGTCGACGGCCTCCTGCAGCATGCGCTTCTCGTTGCGGATGATGATGCCCGGCGCGCGCAACTCGATCAGCCGCTTCAGGCGGTTGTTGCGGTTGATGACGCGGCGGTAGAGGTCATTGAGGTCCGATGTCGCGAAGCGGCCGCCGTCCAGCGGCACCAGCGGACGCAGGTCCGGCGGGATCACCGGGATGACCTTCATGATCATCCACTCCGGACGGTTGCCGGATTCCAGGAAATTCTCGACCACCTTCAGGCGCTTCAGCAGCTTCTTCTGCTTGAGTTCGGAGGTTGTCGAGGCAAGGTCGGTCCTGAGCTCGCCCGCGATGGAATCGAGCTTCATCTCGGCCAGCAGCGCATGGATTGCCTCTGCGCCGATCATGGCAGTGAAGGAATCCTCGCCATATTCGTCGACCGCGATCATGTACTCTTCTTCCGAGAGGAGTTGGTGCTCCTTCAGCGCCGTCAGGCCGGGTTCGGTGACGATGTAGTTCTCGAAATAGAGGACGCGCTCGATGTCCTTCAGCGTCATGTCGAGCAGCGTGCCGATGCGCGACGGAAGGGACTTCAGGAACCAGATGTGGGCGACAGGAGCGGCCAGCTCGATGTGCCCCATACGCTCACGGCGCACGCGCGACAGCGTGACTTCCACGCCGCACTTCTCGCAGATGACACCCTTGTACTTCATGCGCTTGTACTTGCCGCACAGGCACTCGTAGTCCTTGATCGGGCCGAAGATGCGCGCGCAGAACAGGCCGTCACGCTCGGGCTTGAACGTGCGGTAGTTGATCGTCTCCGGCTTCTTGATCTCGCCGAACGACCAGGACAGGATCTTATCAGGGCTGGCGAGCGATATCCGGATGGAATCGAACACCTGGGCCGGGACGTTGTTGTTGAAGAGATTCATGACCTCTTGGTTCATGCCGTTCTCCTTCTCGGGACCGAGATCCCTTTAAAAAATCGTGCGGGCTTATCCGCCCCATCTGATCCGCTCGAACGCCGCCGCCACGCGCGCGCAATCGGACAATCCTTCGCGGCCGGGCCTCCGGCCGTCTTGTCAGAACGCCGCGGAACCCGGTGGCCCCGCGGCGAAACCGTTTTTCTACTCGGCCGCGTCGCGCATGCGCGGCACCGGCATGTCTTCGATCGCCGTGTTCTCGAGCTCGACGTTAAGGCCGAGTGAACGCATCTCCTTGACGAGAACGTTGAAGCTCTCGGGGATGCCCGCCTCAAAACTGTCGTCGCCACGGACGATCGCCTCGTAGACCTTTGTGCGGCCGGCCACGTCGTCCGACTTCACGGTCAGCATCTCCTGCAGCGTGTAGGCGGCGCCATAGGCTTCCAGCGCCCACACCTCCATCTCGCCGAAGCGCTGGCCCCCGAACTGCGCCTTGCCGCCCAGCGGCTGCTGGGTGACCAGCGAGTACGGGCCGATCGAACGCGCGTGGATCTTGTCGTCCACCAGATGGTGAAGCTTGAGCATATATATGTAGCCCATCGTCACCTTGCGATCGAATGCCTCTCCGGTGCGCCCGTCGTAGAGCGTCGACTGGCCGCTCGAATGCAGACCTGCCTGTTCGAGCATCTCGTTGATGTGGGCCTCGTGCGCGCCGTCGAAGACCGGCGTCGCGATCGAGACGCCGCGTTTCATCTGCTCGCCCAGCCGCACGATCGACTCGTCGTCGAAGCGACGCACCGGCTCGTTGCGGTCGTTGTCCGGGATGATCTGCTCGATCGTCTGGCGCAGCGGCTCGATGTTGCCGCCAGACTTGTAGGCTTCGAGGAGGTCGCCGATCTTGCGGCCCATTCCGGCGCAGGCCCAGCCGAGATGCGTCTCGAGGATCTGCCCGACATTCATGCGGCTCGGCACGCCGAGCGGGTTGAGCACGATATCGGCATGGGTGCCGTCCTCCAGGAACGGCATGTCCTCGACCGGAACGATGCGGCTGACCACGCCCTTATTGCCGTGGCGGCCGGCCATCTTGTCGCCCGGCTGCATCTTGCGCTTCACGGCCACGAATACCTTGACCATCTTCATGACGCCCGGAGGCATTTCGTCGCCGCGCTGCACCTTCTCGACCTTGTCCATGAAGCGCTGTTCGAGCGCCTTCTTGGAGTCGTCATACTGGCCGCGCAGCGCTTCGATCTCGCGCTGAAGCGTCTCGTCCTCGACGGCGAACTGCCACCACTGCGAACGCGGATACTCACTGACCAGTTCCTTCGAAAGGGTGGTGCCCTTCTTGAAACCTTTCGGACCCTGAACGGCATCCCTGCCGACCAGCATGTCGGAAAGGCGCGAATAGACGTTGCGGTCCAAGATGGCCTGTTCGTCGTCGCGGTCCTTGGCGAGACGTTCGATCTCCTCGCGCTCGATCGCCATGGCGCGCTCGTCCTTCTCGACGCCGTGGCGGTTGAACACGCGAACCTCGACGACCGTGCCGTAGGTGCCCGGAGGCATGCGCATGGATGTGTCGCGGACGTCGGACGCCTTCTCGCCGAAGATGGCGCGCAGGAGCTTTTCTTCCGGCGTCATCGGGCTTTCACCCTTCGGCGTGATCTTGCCGACGAGGATGTCGCCCGGCTGCACTTCCGCGCCGATATAGACGATGCCGGCTTCGTCGAGGTTCTTCAGCGCCTCTTCCGAAACGTTCGGAATGTCGCGCGTGATCTCTTCCGGCCCGAGCTTGGTATCGCGGGCCATGACCTCGAACTCCTCGATATGAATCGAGGTGAAGACGTCGTCCGACACGATCTTCTCCGAGAGAAGGATCGAGTCCTCGTAGTTGTAGCCGTTCCACGGCATGAACGCGACGAGCACGTTGCGGCCGAGCGCCAGATCGCCGAGATCGGTCGACGGACCGTCGGCAATGATGTCGCCCTTCTCGATCCGGTCGCCCATGCGCACCAGCGGACGCTGGTTGATGCACGTGTTCTGGTTCGAGCGCTGGAACTTCATCAGCCGATAGATGTCGACGCCCGACTTGCCGGCCTGCAGATCCTCGGTCGCACGGATAACGATACGGGTCGCATCCACCTGGTCGACAATGCCCGTACGGCGGGCGGCAATCGCGGCGCCGGAGTCGCGCGCCACCACCGGCTCCATGCCGGTGCCGACGAACGGAGCCTCGGCCCGCACCAGCGGCACGGCCTGACGCTGCATGTTCGAGCCCATCAGAGCGCGGTTGGCGTCGTCGTTTTCCAGGAACGGGATCAGCGCGGCAGCGACCGACACCATCTGCTTCGGCGACACGTCCATCAGGTCGACGTTCTCGCGCGGCGTCATCATCACCTCGCCGGCATGCCGGCAGATGACGAATTCTTCCGTAAACGAGCCGTTCTTGTCGAGTTCGGCGTTGGCCTGCGCCACATAGTGCTTCGCCTCTTCCATGGCGGAGAGGTAGACCACGTCCAGGGTGACCTTGCCGTCGACGATCTTGCGGTACGGGCTCTCGATGAAACCGTACTTGTTGACGCGGGCAAACGTCGCCAGGCTGTTGATCAGGCCGATGTTCGGGCCTTCCGGCGTCTCGATCGGGCAGATGCGGCCGTAGTGCGTGACGTGAACGTCGCGCACCTCGAAGCCGGCGCGCTCACGGGTCAGGCCGCCCGGTCCAAGCGCCGACAGGCGGCGCTTGTGGGTGATCTCCGACAGCGGATTGGTCTGGTCCATGAACTGCGAGAGCTGCGAGGAGCCGAAGAACTCGCGCACGGCGGCAGCCGCCGGCTTGGCGTTGATCAGGTCCTGCGGCATGACCGTGTCGATCTCGATCGACGACATGCGCTCCTTGATTGCGCGCTCCATGCGCAGCAGGCCGACGCGGTACTGGTTCTCCATGAGTTCGCCGACCGAACGCACCCGGCGGTTGCCGAGATTGTCGATGTCGTCGATCTCACCCTTGCCGTCCCGGAGTTCCACCAGCGTCTTGACGACCGCGATGATGTCCTCCTTGCGCAGCACGCGCACGGTGTCCTCGGCCTTCAGGTCGAGGCGCATGTTCATCTTGACGCGGCCGACGGCCGACAGGTCGTAGCGGTCAGCGTCAAAGAACAGCGAGTTGAACATGGCTTCCGCCGTGTCGATGGTCGGCGGCTCGCCCGGGCGCATGACGCGGTAGATGTCGAACAGCGCGTCCTGGCGGCTCTCGTTCTTGTCGACGGCCAGCGTATTGCGGATGTAGCCGCCGATGTTGATGTGATCGATGTCGAGGATGGCGAATTCTTCCTCGCCGGTCGACAGCAACACCTTCAACGTCTTCTCGTCGATCTCGTCGCCGGCCTCGAGATAGATCTCGCCGGTCTGGTAGTTGACGATGTCCTCGGCGAGGTAGCTGCCGAGGATGTCCTCGTCGGTCGCCTTGATGGCCTTGAGGCCCTTCTCGGCCAACTGCTTGGCCTGACGCGCGGTGATTTTCTTGCCGGCCTCGACGACGATCTCGCCCGAATCCGCATCGACGAGGTCGTTGACCGCCTTCAGGCCGCGGAAACGGTCGACATTGTACGGGATACGCCAATGGTCGCCCGAGCGCTGGTAGGTGATCTTGTTGTAGAAGGTCGACAGGATCTCCTCGCCGTCCATGCCCAGCGCCATCAGCAGGCTCGTCACCGGCAGCTTGCGGCGGCGGTCAATACGGGCGTGCACGACGTCCTTGGAATCGAACTCGATGTCGAGCCACGAACCGCGGTACGGAATGACGCGCGCGGCGAACAGCAGCTTGCCCGACGAGTGGGACTTGCCCTTGTCATGGTCGAAGAAGACGCCCGGCGAACGGTGCATCTGCGAGACGATGACGCGCTCGGTGCCGTTGATGATGAAGGTGCCGTTCAGCGTCATGAGCGGCATGTCGCCCATATACACGTCCTGCTCCTTGATGTCCTTGATCGACTTGGAGCCGGTATCTTCGTCAATATCGAACACGATCAGGCGCAGCGTCACCTTCAGCGGCGCGGCGTAGGTCAGGTCGCGCTGCCGGCACTCGTCCACGTCGAACTTCGGGCCTTCGAACTCGTATTTGACGAATTCGAGCATCGAGGAGCCGGAAAAATCGGAAATCGGGAAGACCGACTTGAAAACGGCCTGCAGCCCCTCGTCCGGACGGCCGCCCTTCGGCTCGTCCACCATGAGGAACTGGTCGTAGGATGCCTTCTGCACCTCGATCAGGTTCGGCATCTCCGCAACCTCGGGGATGTTCCCGAAGAACTTGCGTACGCGCCTGCGGCCATTGAATGTCGCGGTCTGGGCCATCGTCGCTCCTTGCTCGCTTGGGGCGCGTCCAACCGGCACGCCTTGCATATGGGACCCCGGCAGGCCAGGGTCAGTCCTAAAACGGGAGAAAACCCGTTTCCTGAAAGCCGCTCGCGGCCCTCAGGAAAGAGGTTTTCGAACACCCCCAAATACGCGGGGACCGGCGGACGGACGTCCGCCCGCCGGCATCCGCAGTGCTTACTTCAGCTCGACCTTGGCGCCGGCTGCTTCCAACTGGGCCTTGAACTTCTCGGCGTCAGCCTTGTTGACGCCTTCCTTAACCGGCTTCGGAGCAGCTTCGACCAGGTCCTTGGCTTCCTTGAGGCCAAGAGCTGTGATCGCACGCACTTCCTTGATGACGTTGATCTTCTGCGCGCCGGCATCCGTCAGGATGACGTCGAACTCGGTCTTCTCCTCGGCGGGAGCAGCGGCAGCGGCGCCACCACCGACAGCGGCGGCGGCAGCCACCGGCGCGGCGGCGGAAACGCCCCACTTCTCTTCGAGCAGCTTCGACAGTTCGGCGGCCTCGAGGACCGTCAGCTTCGAAAGGTCGTCTACGATTTTGGCGAGATCAGCCATTTTGTTTTTCCTTCAAAAAGTTCGAACACGTGTTGATAAGGATAGCGAGGAACGGCCTCACGCCGCCTCGTCCTTCCGGGCATAAGCGCCGATGACGCGGGCAACGGATGCTGCCGGCGCATTGACGATCTGGGCGATCCGGGTTGCCGGGGCGGCGATGAGCCCCACCAGCTTGCCGCGCAACTCGTCGAGCGACGGAAGCGTGGCAAGAGCCTTCACTCCGTCGGCGTTGAGTGCGGTCGACCCCATCGCGCCGCCGAGAATGATCAGCTTGTCATTCCCCTTGGCGAAATCGGAGGCGACCTTGGGCGCCGCAACCGGATCCTCCGAATAGGCGATCAGCGTCTGTCCCTTGAACAGGTCGATGATACCCTCGGATTCCGTACCCTGAAGAGCGATGCGAGCAAGGCGGTTCTTCGCGACTTTGACGGTGCCGCCGGCAGTCCGCATCTTCGTACGAAGATCGTTCATCTGCGCGACGGTGATACCGGCATAGTGGGCCACGACCACTGAACCGGCGCCCTTGAAGGCGTCGTTCAGGCCCGTGACGAGTTCGCGTTTTTCCGCTCTGTCCACTGCCTATCTCCAGTTGACCTCCGCCCGTTGCCGAAACGGAGATCGGGTTGCCTTTTGCCGCCCGGGTCATCCATATGGACCACCCGAACGACGTTCGAGGATCCTGTCCCCTTTCGTTGCGACGGAGTCTCTCGACGGCCGGCGCGCGGACAAAGGCAAACACGGTTCGAACCTTCCATCGGGGCAAGGAGTGCCCCTTTGTCCGGTCTTCACCCGTCTCATGCAGGCCCATGCGAATTAAGGCTGAGCCGCCCGCAATCTCGGACAGGATAGTCCGGAAGCGATCTTCTGCTTCCGCAGTCCGGGCCGATGGTCAGGCCCGAAATTCGTTGGAAGGCCAGCGCTTTCGCAGCCGGCCTTCTATCAGATCATCAAGCGGCGCTGAGGCTCGCCAGATCGACCTTAAGGCCGGGACCCATGGTAGAGCTCACCGACATCTTCTTCATGTAGACGCCCTTGGCGCCGGCCGGCTTCGCCTTGTTGACAGCGTCGGCCAGTGCGCGAACATTCTCTTCCAGCGCGTTGATCTCGAACGAGACCTTGCCGACGCCGGCATGGATGATGCCCGCCTTCTCGACGCGGAACTCGACAGCGCCACCTTTGGAGGCCTTGACCGCGGCCGCGACGTCCATCGTCACCGTGCCAACCTTCGGGTTCGGCATCATGCCGCGCGGGCCGAGCACCTTGCCGAGACGGCCGACCAGCGGCATCATGTCCGGCGTGGCGATGCAGCGATCGAAGTCGATCGTGCCCTTCTGGACGATCTCGACCAGATCCTCCGCGCCGACGATGTCAGCGCCGGCGGCCTTGGCCTCATCGGCCTTGGCGCCCTTGGCGAAGACGGCGACGCGGACGTTCTTGCCCGTGCCGTTCGGCAGGTTGACCACGCCACGGACCATCTGGTCGGCGTGACGCGGATCGACGCCGAGGTTGAGCGCGACTTCGATGGTCTCGTCGAACTTCACCTTGGAGCGGTCCTTCAGCATCTTGATCGCTTCGGCCAGCGCATACGATTTGTTCGGATCGACGCCCTCGCGGGACTTCTCTACGCGTTTTGCAAGCTTTGCCATCGTCTTAGCCCACCACTTCCAGGCCCATCGAACGGGCGGAGCCTTCGACCATGCGCATGGCGGCTTCGACGTCGTTGGCGTTCAGATCCTTCATCTTGGCGGCGGCGATCTCGCGCACCTTGTCGCGGCTGATCTGGCCGACCTTGGTCTTGCCCGGCTCCTTGGAGCCCGACGAGAGGTTCGCAGCCTTCTTCAGGAAGTAGCTCACCGGAGCCGTCTTCATGACGAAGGTGAAGGACTTGTCGACGTAGTAGGTGATCACGACCGGAACCGGCGACCCCTTCTCCATCTCCTGCGTCTGCGCGTTGAACGCCTTGCAGAATTCCATGATGTTGATGCCACGCTGACCAAGCGCCGGACCGATCGGGGGCGACGGCGTCGCCGATCCCGCCTTGACCTGGAGCTTGAGCTGGCCTGCTACTTTCTTAGCCATCTCTCTACTGCCTTTGTTTCATGCCGGATGTCCGGCGGTTGCAGTCTGGTGGTCCGGAAGCCACGGCCGGCTAAGCCGCTCTTCCTCCCACCGCCTGGCGACAGCGAACCCGCCGTCGCCGTTCCCAGCACCCAGAGGCGCCGGAACCTTCGGTCAGCCCTTCTCGACCTGACCGAATTCGAGATCGACGGGCACGGCGCGCCCGAAGATCGAAACTTCCACCTTGAGCCGAGCCCGCTCCATGTCCACTTCCTGGACGAAGCCGTTGAACGAGGCGAACGGGCCATCGGAGACGCGCACCGCCTCGCCGATCTCGAAGGTGACCGACGGCTTTGGCCGCTCGACGCCCTCCTGGACCTGGTGCAGGATGCGCTCGGCCTCCTTCTCGGTGATGTGCATCGGCTTGGCCGTATGCTTGTCCTCGCCGAGGAAGCCGGTGACGCGCGGCGTGTTCTTGACCAGGCTGATCACCGCGTCGTTGAGCTCGGCCTTCATCAGCACGTAGCCGGGGAAGAATTTGCGCTCCGCGTCGACCTTCTTGCCGCGCCGCACTTCCACGACCTTTTCGGTCGGAACGACGATCTGCTCGATCTTCTCGCTCAGGCCCTTCTGCTTGGCCTTGTTCTCGATGTCCTCCGCGACCTTCTTCTCGAAGTTCGAATAGGCATGGACGATGTACCAGCGCGCCGTCATCAGCAGTTCTCCGTAAACGCCGGTATCAGCGGCCGAGGCCGAGGATCAGGTCGATGCCGAGCGCCATCAACTGGTCGGCGGCAAAGAAGAAGATCATCGCAATGACGGCGAACACCACCACCATGACGGTCGAGATCAGCGTCTCGCGCCGGGAAGGCCACGTCACCTTCGCCGTCTCGGACCTTACCTGCTGGAGGAAGGTAAAAGGATTGGTGGTCTTCGATGCCATCTGCCGCTCTGTCTCGCGAGCTCGATAAGAGCCCTATTCCGTCCCGTTGGCCGGGATTGCCGCTGCAAGGAACCGAAACGCGACCGAATCGTCAGGAGGCGTGTCAACCATGCAATTATGACGCGCAAAGCCGGATGTCCAGCTCCACGCGTCGCGTGTCTGTCGTCACTACATAAAACCGAATCCCGACACTTGCAAGGGCCGAACCGGTCTTACTTCCAAACACCGACGTCGGAACCATCCAATCGTCCCGCTCGTCGGCTATGGCTTACACAGCGCCCTCGTGGCGCCAGAACTGGCAGGGGCAGCAGGGCTCGAACCTGCGACCTGCGGTTTTGGAGACCGCCGCTCTACCAACTGAGCTATACCCCTATTGCGCGCTGCTATTCCACAAAGCGCGCCGGAACTCAAGTGCGGTTTGGAGTGACTCCTCATCGTCAGTGGAGAGCATCAACACCTCGGCATCGACAAACATGCCAGGCAGCGATTCGGAGCCGGGCGACAAATCCCGTGGTCCAGCTCGTCACGCCGCCTGAATTTTAGCAATCCCTAATTCTCAAGATCCAATGTCGTAAAAACACGGCAGTTGTCCGGCGCCGGGAACGCCTTGCAAATACTGCTCTCCGTGATGCTCTCGACGGTTCGGGTGCCGGTCACCAGCCCGGCGGCCCTCAGCGGTGTGACGTCGAGATTGCTTCCAGGTCCGGCTTTCAGGGATTCAAGCAAGGCCGGATCGACGTCCATTTCCTTCAAATATGCCGTCAGCTTGCGTTCGGCAGCCTTATTCATTTTCGGGTTCTTGAGAATAACGCGCAGGATCGCACGATCCGGAACAAGGCGCTTGACGCCTCCGGCGAGCAGCAGCGCGCATTCCGATGCGCAATAGCCACCCGATAGGGCGCGGCCAAGGAAGTCGGAGCCCTTGCCGTCATTCACCTTGCAGTCTTTCTCATCCGGCCGGCAGCCTACGAACCATGTCCTGCCGACCGCGACATCCAGCCCCGCGCGGCGTATTAATCGCCCCAGCGCCATCGCGGCCTCGCGGTCCCCGCCCGACGAGAACACGACGATCGGCAATTTGCGGCCGCTAAGAGTCTTCAGCGTGGCTTTCAGAAGCGCCGGCGTCTTGGCGCCGATCGCCCCTTCCGCCGAAATCCACTCCGGGCAGGTCGGCTCGCAGGCGGTATCGTTCGTCCGCACCACCACGAACTGCATCTGTTTGGGCTGCTGCGCCGCGGGTTCAGCCGCGAGCACGCCCGATACGAGAGCAAGGCACAGCCCCGGCATGGCAAGAATGGCGCGCCATGCAGGGAGGCCGCGAAAAAACCTCGCCGTCAGCGGAATTCGCGGGAAACGTGGCAGCTTCTATCCCTCGAGATCCGAAACCGTGACCACGCGGCAATTGGCGGCCGCCGGCACGGTCTTGCAGACGCCGGCCGCCGTCAACAACTCTGCACCGTCGAGGCTGGTGACCAGATTCATCTGCAGCAGGTTGTAGGCGACGATCTGCCGAAGCGTCGTGGCCGGCGTGTTCTTGATCGTCACCAGCAGATTGCCCCCTACCCCCATTTCCTTGAAATAGGCGTCCAGCCGCTTTTCCAGCGCCTTGTTCATCTCATAGGTCTTGTAGCTGCCGGCGTTCTTGCGGCTGACCACCTTCTTTTCGATGATCTTCTTTTTGCCCTTCACGACCTTGTATTTGGTCCGGTAGAGCACCTTCGTTCTGTAAAATGTGGTCGTTATCTGGTGGACGCCGAGATAGGCCCACTGGCCGACCACGCGCCGGACGCCGCCGGCCAGCATGAGCGGGCAGGCGGAGGCGCAATAGGCGCCATTGGCAAAGGCGTTGCCGTAATAGGCCGCCGCCTTGCCGTCATTCAGCTTGCAGTCCTTGAATCCGGGAGAGCAGCCGTCGAAACGCGTCAGGCCGACCGCAACGTCGAGCTTGTTCTGGCGGATCGTCCGGCCAAGCGTGAGTGCGGCGTCGACGTCGCCGCCGGGCGAACTCACGACCACAGGCAGCCTGCGGCCGCCGACCTGCTTCAGGACCTTCTTGAACAGCGCCGGCGTGCCGGCGACGATCGCGCCTTCCGCCGAGATCCATTCCGGACAGGTCGGCTCGCAGCCGGGCGCATTGCTGCGAACGATCGCGAACCGCATGGGCTGGTCTTCAGGGCTCTGCGCAACTGAGCTAGTGGCAAACGCCGAATGCACATGCAAGACGGCGGCCAACGCCAGGATCAGACCCAGCAGCCTGGATGCCCAAACAGCGAAATGACGTCCTTCAGCCAACCCGAAACCCTCAACCTCGCCTATCCTAGTTGAGGCGCAATCCGGCGCAATAGGCGCTTTGGGAAGGGGTAGCGAACAGGCCGCCGCCGTATCTCAACGGCAACGCCATGTTTGCTAAGTTGGACCAGCCCTTGGCATTTGCCGACTGGAGTCATTACAATAATTCAGACACCGGGTGGCCAACCCTCATCCCGAGCTATCCGGCCACCAACGTCAGTTTACTTCTCACGGCATCCTATAGGCGGCAGGCGAAAATGCCGGAAGAAATAGATACAGGCATAAGACGTACGTTTCAGGAAACGTCGACCGAATTCTCTTATTCCGCCATTGGACTATCAATATTGTCGATCGGCATGGGACTTGCCGCATGGTTCGGTAACGACAAGGAGGCTTTCATAAGAATTGCCAGTGGGCTGCTTGCCATCGTACTTGGCGCGGCCGCTGTTTTCTTTGTCGCAAGAATTGTTGGGCGGGAATTCCGCACTTTGGTTGTGGCACCAGAAGGATTTCAAGATACGAATGTCGCCACCGAGTTCGTTCCGTGGGCGGCTGTCACCTCAATGTCAGTAGCTCCCGTCTACTTCCAGGGTAGACAGCATTTTCACGCGATTGACGTGAGAATCAAAGACTCGGCGTGGAACTCACTTACCCTCACGCGCTCAGCAGAAAGCAACAAGCGTCAGAGCGGCAATATGTGGGTTCTGCGGGTCGGCAAGGAGCGCGACTTTCAGTCTTTCCTTGCAATGATGCGCGCCTACGCCGAAGCCCATGGCGGCCTGTTAGCCCACTAATACCACCCGACCGCCACCTGCGCCTCTTCCGACATGCGGTCCGGCGTCCACGGTGGATCGAACACCATATTGACGTCGACACCGGAGACGCCCTCGACGGCACCGACGGCGTCCTGCACCCATCCGGGCATCTCGCCCGCCACCGGGCAACCAGGCGCGGTCAGGGTCATGTCGATCTTCACCGAGCGGTCGTCCTCGATGTCGATCTTGTACACCAGGCCGAGCTCATAGATGTCGGCCGGGATTTCCGGGTCGTAGACTGTCTTCAGCGCCGAGACGATGTCGTCGGTGATGCGCGCCAGCTCGTCGGCGGGAATGGCCGAGGTCGCGGCACTCGCTGGTACGTTGGGGCCGGCCGGCAAGTCGGCGGTTGTCGTGGCAGCAGCATCTTCCATGGTCGTCACCCGAAGAATTTCCGCGCTTTTTCGAGCGCTTCGGCCAGAATGTCCACCTCCTGGCGCGTATTGTACATGCCGAACGATGCCCTGCATGTGGAGGTGACGCCGAACCGTTTCAACAGCGGCTGGGCGCAATGGGTTCCGGCGCGCACCGCCACCCCCTGCCGGTCGATCACCATCGACACGTCGTGGGCGTGGATGCCCTGCAGTTCGAAGGAGACGATGGCGCCTTTTTCAGGCGCGTCGCCAAAAATGCGCAGCGAGTTGATCGAGCGCAACCGCTCGTGCGCGTAGGCCTTCAGGTCGGCCTCGTGGGCGGCGATGCGGTCGCGTCCGACCGAGTCCATATAGTCGAGCGCGGCGCCCAGCCCGATCGCCTGGACGATCGGCGGCGTGCCCGCCTCGAAACGATGCGGCGGGTCGTTGTAGGTCACCTCATCCTCGGTGACATCGAAAATCATCTCGCCGCCGCCCTGGAACGGCCGCATCGATTCCAGCATCGCCTTCTTGCCGTAGAGCACGCCGATTCCGCTTGGACCGTAGACCTTGTGCCCGGTGAAGACATAGAAATCGCAGTCGAGGTCGCGCACGTCGACCGTCATGTGCACGGCCGCCTGGCTGCCGTCGACCAGCACGGGGATGCCCCGCGCATGGGCTATCCTCACGATCTCCTTGATCGGCGTGATCGTGCCCAGCGCGTTGGACATGTGCGTGATAGCGACCAGTTTCGTGCGCTCGGTCAGCGACTTCTCGAAATCCTCCAGATGCAACTCGCCGAGATCGTCGACCGGCACCCACACCAGCTTCGCGCCCTGCCGCTCGCGGATGAAATGCCACGGCACGATATTGGAGTGATGCTCCATGATCGACACAACGATCTCGTCGCCGGCGCCGATATTCGGCATGCCAAAACCGTAGGCTACGGTGTTGATCGCCGCCGTGGTGTTGGAGGTAAAGACGATCTCGTCCACGCTGCCGGCGTTGAGGAACCGGCGCACCGTTTCGCGTGCCTTTTCATAGGCGTCGGTCGCGGCATTCGACAAAAAATGCAGGCCGCGATGCACGTTCGCATATTCGTTGGCGTAGGCATGCTGGATGGTGTCCAGCACCACCTGAGGCTTCTGCGCCGATGCGCCGTTGTCGAGATAAACCAGCGGCTTGCCATAGACTTCGCGCGACAGGATCGGGAAGTCGCGGCGGATCGCGTCGACGTCGTAGGCGAGGCGGCTGACCCTGTCATCCATGGTAGCTTATGAACTCCATCAGCGACCCGTCGGGATCGCGGAAATAGACGCTGGCGCCGTCGCCCTGCGCGCCGAAGCGGCGGATTGGCCCGAGTTCGATCTCGACGCCCTGCCCTTTCAGGTGGGCCACCGCGCCGTCGATCGGCCCGTCCCAGCGGAAGCAGAGGTCGCTGTTTCCCGGTTGCACCGGCAGCCGCGCCACCGGATCGGCGGTGACACCCTTGCCATGACAGTTCAGTTGCCGGTCGCCGAGCCTGAACATGTAGCCGGCCTGGCGCGGGATCGCCTCGCAGCCGATGACGTCGACATAGAACTTTCGCGCCCGCTCCCAGTCGGAGACGTGGATGACACAATGGTCGAGCGATGTCGGCAGCCTAGCCATTCGCCTCGAACCATGTATCGAGCCGCGCCTCCAGCGCATCGACGATCGTCTCGTCGTCCAGGCTCTCGATGACCGAGGCGACGAACGCCTTCACCAGAAGTCCGCTCGCGGCCTTCTCGTCGATGCCGCGCGCCATCAGGTAGAACAGGTGATTGTGGTCGATCTCGGTGACCGTCGCACCATGGCCGCACTGTACGTCGTCGGCGAAAATCTCCAGCTCCGGCTTGGTCGAGAATGCCGCATCATCCGACAGCAGCAGCGTGTTGCAGGCCATTTTTGCATCGGTCTTCTGCGCCTGTTGGTGCACGTTGATGCGCCCCTGGAAGACGCCGCGCGCCTTGCCGGTCACGACGTTGCGGATCAATTCGCGCGACGTGGTGCCGCGCGCGACATGATCCAGCACCATGGTGACGTCGGTGTGCGAATCGCCCGCAAGCAGGTTGACGCCGCGCAACTGGAAGTCGGAACCCTCGCCCGCCGCCTTGACGCGCACTTCCTGGCGGACGAGCTTGCCGCCGGTGTTCATGATGAACAGGGTGAGCTTGCTGTTCCGCCCGAGTTCGGCGTTGAACTGCGCGAAATGCGTGGCCGTCACCGGCTGGTCCTGGACGATCAGCCAGAGGATCTCGGCGCCATCGCCGACAAGCAGATTGGAGACAGAAGTCGACAGGGCCGCGCCGCTTCCCGCCTGGCGCTCGACGATCGTCGCCTTGGCCCCAGCGCCGACACGCACCGGCATGCGCACATGGGTCTGGCCGCCGGCCTGCACATTCTGCAGTTCGATCGGCGCCGCGACCGCCGCACCGGGGGCGATGTCGACGAACCAGCCGTCGCTGACGAAGGCGGTGTTGAGCGAACCGATCGCATCGTCCTTGTCGCGCGCGCCGAGCGCGCGGGCAAAACTGCCGTCGGTGAGCTTTTCAGACAGGTTCTGGAATGTCACGCCTTCGACCGTCGGCGCCTTGCCGGACGCCATGCCGTTGAGGATCGTCAGGACGGCCGATCCCTGAAGGACCGGCGCAAGCGGTTTCGGATTGGCCGTCGGGTCGTAATCCGGAACAACAGAGAGCAGGCGCCTGAGGTCGGTATAATGCCAGTCCTCCACCCGGCGGGTCGGCAGACCGTCCTTGATGGATTCGATCGCCTCATCGCGCTTGACAATAACCGCGCCGTCGCCGGGCAATTCCGACACGCGCTCGCCAAACGCCTCGATCAGGGCCGTCTCGGCCTGCGTGCGCGGAGGTGCTGCATGCATGTTCATGACCGCCACCTATGCCGCCTCTTCGATGATCCCGGCATAGCCATTGGCTTCCAGTTCATGCGCCAGTTCTTTGTCGCCCGACTTGATGACCTGCCCGCGATAAAGCACGTGGACGGTATCCGGCACGATGTGCTCCAGCAGGCGCTGATAGTGCGTGATGACCAGGAAGGCGCGGTCGGGCGCGCGCATCGAATTGACACCGTCGGCCACGATGCGCAGCGCGTCGATGTCGAGGCCGGAATCGGTCTCGTCAAGCACGCAGAATTGCGGCTGGAGCAGCTTCATCTGCAGGATTTCCGCGCGCTTCTTCTCGCCGCCGGAAAAGCCGACATTGAGCGGCCGCTTCAGCATGGCGATGTCCATCTCCAGCGAGCCGGCGGCTTCCTTCACGCGCTTCAAAAATTCCGGCACCTTGAGCGGTTCCTCGCCGCGCGCCTTGCGCTGGGCGTTGAGCGCCACCTTCAGGAATTCCATGGTGGCGACACCGGGGATTTCCATCGGATACTGGAAGGCGAGGAAAATGCCGGAAGCGGCGCGCTCGGCCGGATCCATCTCCAAGATCGACTGGCCGTTGTAGAGCACATCACCCTCGGTGACCTCATAGTCGTCGCGGCCGGCCAGCACATAGGACAGCGTCGATTTACCCGACCCGTTCGGCCCCATGATGGCGGCAACTTCGCCGGCTTTCACCGTCAGGTTCAGGCCGCGGATGATCTCCGTGCCGGTCGAGGCGATGCGGGCGTGCAGGTTCTTGATCTCAAGCATTCTTCTTGTCTTTCAGATAGTCGCTGTAACGTATTGAATAGTCGGTGTGTCTGCGCGCGGTGCCGATAAAGTACCAGGCCGAGGCCGCCATGCCGGCGAGGAAAGCCAGCACCCACAGCCAGGTCGGCCCCGCCGCCGCCAGAAGCAAGGCGACAACGGCTGAAATCACCACGCCGCCGACGAAAACCCACACCACGCGCCAGCCTTCCGGCCTGACGGGATAGGACCCCGATCCGCCGTTGGAGCGGACGAACCAGATGTGGGATGGCAGTTCGGCGGCCATGGTTATTGTTACTCCGCCGTAGCGCGGTCATCCGCCGCGAAACGTTGCGCGACCACGATCTGGCCGATGATATGCCGGTTGAACGCATCCAGTTCCTCGGCCGGAACCCAAAGCTCCTCGTGCTCGCGCCCGCCCACGATTTTCCGCTCGAATTGCGCCGCATAGGCGGCGTCGACGTCGAAGCGCGTGACAAACCCTTCCGTCGAACCGAAGCGTGTGTTCCAGTCGCGCGCGATCTGCGCGGCATAGGCCTCGTTGGTCACCGGATAGAAGATCGGCTGCTCCGGCAGGCGCGGCGGAAACGCCGTCCAGCCGCTGTCCTCGATCAGCTTCAGCTCGTTAGCGCCGACAGGGCGAAAAAGAGTGACGGTTGTGGTCATTTTTCGCGTTCCTGCCGACCATTGGCTGAACCGCTCCGCATTAGCACGCCAGCCAGGTTGCCCCATGGCGAAAACAGCACCACGAAGAAAGCCAACGCGCCAAACCCTGAAACCGCGCCACCCATCCGCAGCAAATCCGCAAAGCCTCCCATCGCCCCGATCAAGGCCACGACAGCGCCGGCAATCGCCAGGAACAGGGCGATGACGTAGGGTGCAGCAAACACGATCGGCAAGATCATCCGCATCGACTACCTGCAAGTCAGAAGAGCAATCGCCATCACCCCACGCTCCCCTCAAGGCTGATCCCGATCAGCTTCTGCGCCTCCACCGCAAATTCCATCGGCAGCTGCTGGATGACGTCCTTGACAAAACCATTGACGATCAGCGCGATCGCCTCCTCCTCCGGGATGCCGCGCTGCATCACGTAGAACTTCTGGTCGTCGGAAATCTTCGACGTCGTCGCCTCGTGCTCGAACTGGGCGCTGGCGTTCTTCGCCTCAATGTACGGCACGGTGTGCGCGCCGCAATTATTGCCGATCAGCAGTGAGTCGCAGTTGGTGAAGTTGCGCGCGTCGGTCGCCTTGCGGTGCGCCGAGACCTGGCCGCGATAGGTGTTCTGCGAAAAGCCGGCGGCGATGCCCTTGGAGATGATGCGGCTCGTCGTGTTCTTGCCGAGATGTATCATCTTGGTGCCGCTGTCGACCTGCTGATAGCCGTTCGAAACGGCGATCGAATAGAACTCGCCGTGGGAATCGTCGCCGCGCAGGATGCAGCTCGGATATTTCCAGGTGATCGCCGAGCCGGTCTCCACCTGCGTCCACGAGATCTTCGAGCGGTCGCCGCGGCAGTCGCCGCGCTTGGTCACGAAATTGTAGATGCCGCCCTTGCCCTCGGCGTCTCCCGGATACCAGTTCTGCACCGTCGAATATTTGATCTCGGCGTCGTCCAGCGCGACCAGTTCGACCACGGCCGCATGAAGCTGGTTCTCGTCGCGCTGCGGCGCGGTGCAGCCTTCGAGATAGGAGACATAAGCCCCCTCCTCGGCGATGATCAGCGTGCGCTCGAACTGGCCGGTGTTCTTCTCGTTGATGCGGAAATAGGTCGAAAGCTCCATCGGGCAGCGCACGCCCTTGGGCACGAACACGAACGAGCCGTCGGTAAAGACCGCCGAATTCAGCGTCGCATAATAATTGTCCGAGGTCGGCACGACCGAGCCCAGATATTTCTGCACCAGTTCCGGGTGTTCGCGGATAGCCTCCGACATCGAGCAGAAGATGACGCCTGCCTTGGCAAGCTCTTCCTTGAAGGTGGTGACGACGGAAACCGAATCAAACACCGCATCGACCGCAACGCGACCAGACTTGTAGACATTGTCGTTGGCGGCGCTGTCGTCATCCTCATCGCCAGCCGGGGCCTTCTGGACGCCGGCCAGAATCTCCTGCTCCTTCAGCGGGATGCCGAGCTTTTCGTAGACCTTCAGCAGTTCCGGATCGACCTCGTCCAGCGACTTCGGGCCGGACTGGCTCTTCGGCGCGGCGTAGTAATAAATGTCCTGGAAATCGATCTTGGGATAGTGCACGCGCGCCCAGGTCGGCTCGTCCAGCGTCAGCCAGCGGCGATAGGCGCCGAGACGCCATTCGAGCATCCAGTCCGGCTCCCCCTTCTTGGCCGAGATGAAACGGATGATGTCCTCGGACAGGCCCTTGGGAGCCTTGTCCATCTCGATGATCGATTCAAAACCGTATTTGTATTGATCGACGTCGATCTTGCGGACCTGCTCGATCGTTTCCTGCACAGCAGGCATCGCGTTCTCCATCCATGCCGGGTTAAAGGCCCGACCGTTTTCAAACTATGGCACCGCCAGGCGGCGTAGCCTCTATATAGTGCGCCTTGCGCCACATTCACGAGCCAAACACGGCGGCGGGCCGGAAGGCCAGCGCGCGGCGCGATCAGGCAGCGCGGGTTTCTCCGTCGCGGCGCGCGGCCAGTTTCGCAAGCACGGCTGCAAAGCGCTCGATCTCAGCCTCGTTCGTCGCCTCGCCGATCGACACGCGCAAGCCGCCCTCCGGCTGCGAAACGCCCATCGCCTTCAGCACATGGCTCGGCCCGACTTTTCCGGACGAACAGGCCGAGCCGGCCGACACCGCGATACCCGCAAGGTCGAAGGCAATCTGCGCCGTCTCCGCCTTGATGCCCGACACGGCGAAGAACACCGTATTGGCCAGCCGTTCCACCGCCACCCCGAAGATTTGCGCGTCGGGGACGACATTCAGGATTGCGGCCTCGATCCTGTCGCGCTTCGCCCGAACCGATTCGATGCCCGCCAGCGCGGACGCTGCATGGCGCGCCGCCGCACCGAAACCGGCAATACCCGAAAGGTTCTCCGTCCCGGCGCGAAATCCCTTCTCCTGTCCACCGCCGGCGACCAGCGGCACCGGCATCATCAAATCGGACTTGCCGACAAATGCACCGGCGCCCTTTGGGCCACCGATCTTGTGCGCGGAAAGAACCAGGAAATCGCCGCAAGACCCTGTAATATCGAGCGGAATGCGTCCTGCCGCCTGCACCGCATCGACAACCAGAACGCCGCCGGCAGCCTTTACCACCTCAGCAATGCGGTCGATCGGCTGAATCACGCCGGTCTCGTTGTTCGCCGCATGCACCGCCACGAGAGGCAGCCCATCGCTTTTGTCGTGAGCGGCCAACGCCGTTTCCAGTGCCGCAAGGTCCAGGATGCCGCTGCCATCGACGCCGATGCGGCTGACCTGCTCGGCGGGAAAGCGTCCGCCGGAGAGGACACACGGATGATCGGCCGCCGACACATAGAGTCGCGACATGCGCAGCGGGCTGCGGCCCATGCGCCAGTTCGGCGTCAGCAGGGTCGTCGCCGCCTCGGTCGCGCCCGACGTGAAGACCACATGCTCCGGCCTGCCGCCGACCAGCGCCGCGACGTCGGCGCGGGCTTCCTCGACCAGCCGCCGCGCCGCTCTGCCCTCGCCATGCACCGACGACGCGTTGCCGGTCGTGTCCAGCGCGGCAAGCATCGCCGCCCGCGCCGCTGGCAGCAGCGGCGCGCTGGCGTTGTAGTCGAGATAGACTCGCGGCTCGGCCATCATCCTGCTTCCGGAAAGATCGATGCGCGTCGCAATTTCCTTGAACTTGCGCCGCAAGACATCCTATCTACCCGAGAAAATTGCTCGTTCGTCAGTTTTGAACAGTTCTAAACTAGCTTGTAGGTAGACGCGTTCGGCGCGTCAAGGCCGAAGCCGGGATTGTGACCGACTGGCGGCCATAAAGTTGAAATGTGGAGTCTAGAATGCCCGAGGTCATTTTCGCCGGTCCGGCTGGCCGCCTGGAAGGTCGTTATCAGCCGTCCCCCGAAAAAAGTGCGCCGATCGCCATCGTCCTGCACCCGCACCCGCAATTCGGCGGGACGATGAACAACAAGATCGTCTACGACCTGTTCTACATGTTCCAGAAGCGCAATTTCACCACACTGCGCTTCAATTTTCGCGGCATCGGCCGCAGCCAGGGCGAATTCGACCATGGCATGGGCGAATTGTCGGACGCCGCCGCAGCGCTCGACTGGATCCAGTCGCTGCACCCCGATTCGAAAAGCTGCTGGGTCGCCGGCTATTCCTTCGGCGCCTGGATCGGCATGCAGCTTCTGATGCGCCGCCCGGAGATCGAAGGCTTCATCTCGGTCGCCCCGCAGCCTAACACCTACGACTTCTCGTTCTTGGCCCCCTGCCCGTCGTCAGGCCTGATCATTCACGGCGATTCCGACAAGGTGGCGCCGCCCAAGGACGTCCAGGGCCTCGTCGACAAGCTGCATGCGCAGAAGGGCATCACCATCACCCAGAAGACGCTTACGGGCGCCAACCATTTCTTCTCCAACGATCCGCAACTGCTTCTGGACGAATGCGCCGACTATCTCGACAAGCGGCTTGCCGGGCACCTGGCCGATCCGCGGCCGAAGCGGCTGCGGTAGTCCCACCATCGGCGATGCTCCAGCCTCCGGGTATCGCGCTTGAGCGGGCGCCGAACGGCTGCGTAGCCGGCCAGCAAGGCCTGATGGCCGTTCCGCCGGATTTTGGTGCGGTCGGGTGCATTGTCGCCGCCAGGGACCTGCTCGAAGGCGACGCTGCGTGATACGCGAGGGCTCGCCATCGTCCCGGCAGATGGTGGTGACCCGCCTCGATCTTGGGCGGAAATACGAAGAAATCGGCGCACACCGTCTTCGGACGTTCGTCGACATCCTCGACACGCTCAAGCCAGAGACCAAAACCCTCGTCGATCTCGGCGCCGGTCACTGCAAGTTCAGCGCGCTCGCCGCAAAACGCGGCTATGATGTGACGGCGGTCGATGGCCGCACCGTCCGCTTGCCCGCCGATATGGGATCGGTCCGCTTCGTCGAAAGCGACGTGCGCAGCTACGATCCGGCCGGGTTCGGCGTGATCGCCAATCTCGGTTTGTTCTATCATCTTGAGCTTGAGGCTCAGAAGGATCTGCTAGGCCGTTGCACCTACGGCGCGCCTGTCATTCTGGAGACGCAGGTCCACGTGCCCGAAATCCTCGAGCCGCATGAAAGCCGCCCCTGGCACGCGATCGTGCAGCAGGACGGCTATGAAGGCGTTCTGTTCCCCGAGACCGACAACCCAATGGCCTCGATCGGCAACCCGACCTCGTTCTGGCACACCGAAGACTCGATGCTACGGCTATTCGCAGATTGCGGGTTCAGGGAAGTTCAGCTCGTCGAGCCGCTGTTCCGCTCCGGCTACGGCGCCAGGCGCTTCTACGTGCTGTTCCCGAACAAGCGGCAGGCCTAGGTCGGGACAGAGCGGGCACTTCCCGCCACGCTTTCTTTCGCACACGCGGCTGGCGCGGCCGGGCAGTTAGCGGACCCACGGCCGAAGCGTCTGCGCTGAGCGCTTGCCGCGGCGCGTTCCCTGCTAAAGCCTACCAGAACACCCGCGCCGATCGCTTCACCACGGGCAGCCGGCCGTCGACGGCGCGGAAGAGATAACCCAGCCGCGCAAAAACCATCGCCGTCAGCGCGGCAAACACGAAGCCGAAGCCAAAGCCGGCGATGACGTCGCTCGGATGGTGCGAGCTGACGATGACGCGCGTGTTGGCACACAAAAAGAGCAGCGGCAGCGTGATAAATCGCCAACGCGGAAAATAAAGCCACAGCAGCGCCGCGACCGAACCGAGGATGGTTGCGTGTCCCGATGGGAAACTGGCGAAAGCCGGGTCGATGGCGAAGGCGCGGAAACCGAACACACCCTGCTCATCGAAAAGATTCGGCCGCGCGCGGCCGATGATGCGCTTCAGGATTGCGGCAGCCAGGCCGGAGAGCCCGGTCGCGATCAGGACCAGCACGGCAAGGCCGGCGCGATTGTAGAGGACCAGCAATTGCCGGCGGGTGCGGCCGCTCCAATCCGTGAGATTGGTGGCGATAGCCAGCAGCGCGGCGGGTAGAATGTACCAGACACCCAGGCCCACATCGGTCAGCACACCGGCAGAATGACGCAGCCCGGGCGGCCATTGGCCGCGATAGGCGGCCACCGGCACGTCGACGAACAGCATGGCGTAAAGAATGGCCGCCCCTACGAACATCGCCGGCAACTGCCAGGGCAGCGGCGTGTACAGCGCCGCGCGGTTGGCATGGCGTCGCGTGAGCTGCTCGATGGTGAGCGCCGTGTTTCGGCGCGACAGCGCGGCTAACCCCGCGAGATAAGTCTGGACCGTCTTCGCCCCGCCGCCCAACGTCGCGGGCCGAGGCGTGGCGCCGTTTGCGCCAGCTTGCAGATCGACGACCAAAGTCATGTGAAGCTGGCCATGACAGGAATTGCGACGACGATTTGACGTTCCGCGAGGGCGGCCCGGCCAAAGCCGGGCCGCTTCTATTCGAGGCTTACTTGGCCTTCAGGAAATCGCCGACTTCGAGCACGACGAACTCGTTGTCGTCGGCCTTGTCCAGCGCGCGGCCAGCCGAGAACGGCAGATTGTTGTCGTCGCCGACGATGATGTGGGTGTCATCGACGAGGTCGACATTCTCGATCGTGTTGAACGGCATGTCGTAGAAACCTTCGCCGCCGCCCTGACGCTTCCTGTTGTCCGGATCCGAGATCTTCAGCAGGTCGATGTAGCCGATCTTGCGCGCGGCGCCGCCGACATTGGCGTCGGTCATCTCGATCTTGTAGATGCGCTTGAATTTGGCGGACATGGCGAAGCAGTCGGCCGCCGGCTTCTTCGGGTCCGCGCAGGCCTTGTCGACCGTTCCGGCGCCCTGGTCGCGCTCGATGACAAGGGCCGTCGTTGCGTCGATCATGTTGAAGTCGCCGATGGCGTCGCCGCCTTCGGCCGACAGCGGATACAGCCAGCTACGGCCGGTCCAGGCCTTGGAAGCGACGTCGAACTCGATGACGCGCAGCGAACGCTCGCCGTCCTTCTGCTCGGCCGAATGCTCCATCTTGCCGTCCTCCTTGAACAGCGCGCCTTCGAGCATAGCGTAGAGTTTTGTGCCGTCCTTGGACTGCGCCAGCCCCTCGTAGCCGCCCGAGCGCTTGACGTTGAAGGACGGCATCGGCAGCGACGGGTTGGCCTGCAGCGTCAGCGTCGGATGATCGGGCGACTTTACCGGCTTGCCGTCGACGACGGTGTCGATCACGTCGGTCAATTTGCCCTCCAGGTCGAACTTCAGGAGAAACGGCCCGAACTCGTCGCCGACCCAAAAACCGTCGGCGACCGGCTGGATCGATTCGACGTCGAAATCCGAGCCGGTCAGGAAGCGGTTGTCGCTGCCTTCCAGCACGATCGGGAACGGCGCCTTCCTGTCCGGATCGGTCAGGAAGATCGTCTGCATGCGCTCGACGGTGCCCGCGTCCCAGTCGAACTTGACGTGGTGGATCATCAGGGCGGCATCGGTCGAGTTCAGCTTGTTGCCGAAACCGTTGTCGGAGAGCGTCCAGAAGGTTCCGTCACCGGCATTCTTGATGCCGGAAAAACCCTGGACCGGCTGGCCGTCGAAAGGCAGCGACAGGCCGGTGAGGCGCACGCCGTCCTTGCCGGGAACGCTGCCCAGCGCGGTCGCGCGCTTGCGGTCGGGGGTGGTGAATTTTCCGGAGGTCTGCAGATATTCCGGCGCATTTTCCGGCGCCTTGATGATCGTGTTGGCCGGCAGGATGGCGTGGCCGACGAGCGTCGACGGGAACACGGTTTCGTCGGCGAATGCCGCTGTGGTGGTCAGGGCCAGCGCGGCAACAGCCGCGAGAACAGAGTGTCGCATGATTTGCAATCCGTCTTCGAGAGGAATAACGGATCATGCGCTATGGCGGGCTGATGTCGGGCGGTTGAAGGTTCGATGAAACTTCCATGAAGTGCACAGCTTTGCCGGAGCGGCGGCTTTCGGCCGACACCCGACGACCACGCTCAGCCTTGTTTCCCGGAGATAACGCCCCCGCTCACCGCCTCCCGGCATCCCGTCGTCGTCGGGAAGGTCAGTGGTAGCCCCTTCAGCGAGCGCACCGCCAGATAGGCCCAGGCCTCCGCCTCCGTGGCATCGCCGTCGAGCCCGACATCCTCCGCCTGCGCGACCTCGGCGCCGGCTCGCTCGGCGCCATCACGCAGGTCGCCGACGATATGCGGGTTTTTTCGCCCGCCGCCGCAGACGATCCAGAGCTTCGGTTTTTCCGGCATCTGCTCCGCGCTTTTCAGGATCGCCTCCGCAGACACGGCGGCCAGCGTGCGCGCGCCGTCGGCGAGTTCCAGCCCGCTCGCCTTCTCCAGCGTAAAATCGTTGCGGTCGAGCGATTTCGGGCCGTGCTTTTCGAAGAACGGATTGTCGAGATAGTCATCGACCACCCGGCCGATCACCCCGCCCTCGCTGGCGATCGTCCCGCCGGCGTCGTAGGGCACGCCGCCCTCGCGCGACACCCACTGGTCGATCAGCGTGTTTCCGGGGCCGGTGTCGAAGGCAACGGGATCGCCGTGTTCCGGCACAAAGGTGATGTTCGAGATGCCGCCGATGTTGACGAAGACGATCGGATATTTTTTTGCAAAATCCCCCGTCAGCGACCGCGCCAGCGCAGCGTGATAGGCCGGCACCAGCGGCGCCCCCTGCCCGCCGAACAGCATGTCGTTGGAGCGCATATCGTAGACGACGCGAATGCCGGTGCAGGCCGACAGGAACGGCCCGTCGCCGAGTTGCACGGTCACGCCGAGATGCGGACGGTGCAGCACGGTCTGGCCGTGGAAACCGATCAGTTCCGGCTTTGCCCAGTTCTTCGCGCCGTTGCGCAGAAAAAGATCGACGGCGTCGGCGTGGCGTCCAGTGATGTCGCGCTCTAATGCGGCCAGATCGCCCGGCCGCTCGTCGCGCCGGACAATGGCCTTGGCGTCCTCTAGCCCCGCCTCGATGCGCCGGCGGAACGCCGCGTCGTAGGGCACGAAAAGAGACGGCCCGCGCTCGACAAGATTCTCGCCGTCGGTGCGCAGCATGGCGAGGTCGATGCCGTCCATCGATGTGCCGCTCATCAGGCCGATCGCTGTGATAAGGCTCATTTCGACGCCGTCCTTGTGATTCCTTGGCCGGCGATGCTAAAGGCCGGCAGCCGCGCGCGCCATGCGCGGTCCTCCCGTATCGACTTCCGGAACGTCGTCATGCCCGCTTTCAAATCCGATTTCCTGCGCATCCTCTCCGAACGCGGCTTCATCCACCAGGTCTCCGACGAGACGGCGCTGGACGAGTTGTTCCTGAAAGAGACCGTTACGGCCTATGTCGGCTACGACGCGACCGCGACCAGCCTGCATATCGGCAATCTGATCTCGGCCACCATGCTCTACTGGATGCAGGAGACCGGACATCGCCCGATCGCGCTGATGGGCGGCGGCACCTCGATGATCGGCGACCCGTCCTTCCGCGACGAGCAGCGCGGCCTGCTGACGGCGGAGAAGATCGCGGAGAACATCGACGGCATAAAAAAGATCTTCTCGCGCATCCTGCGTTTCGGCGATGGGCCGAACGACGCGATCATGGTCAACAATGCCGACTGGCTGATGAAGCTCAACTATGTCGAGTTTTTGCGTGACGTCGGCCGGCATTTCTCGGTCAACCGCATGCTGACCTTCGACAGCGTAAAACTCAGGCTCGACCGCGAGCAGTCGCTGTCCTTCCTCGAATTCAACTACATGATCCTGCAGGGCTACGATTTCGTCGAACTCAGCCGCCGCTACGACTGCCGGCTGCAGATGGGCGGCTCCGACCAGTGGGGCAACATCATCAACGGCGTCGATTTGAGCCACCGCATGGGCGGCCAGCAGCTTTTCGCGCTGACCACGCCGCTGCTCACCACCTCGTCCGGCGCCAAGATGGGCAAGTCGGCCAAGGGCGCCGTGTGGCTCAACGGCGACCTCTTCAGCCCTTATGATTTCTGGCAATACTGGCGCAACACCGAGGACGCCGACGTCGAGCGTTTCCTGAAAATCTTCACCCGCCTGCCGCTCGACGAGATCGCAAGGCTCTCGGCGCTCGGCGGCAATGAGATCAACGAGGCGAAGAAGGTGCTCGCCACCGAGGCCACCGCCATCGTGCATGGCCGCGAGGCGGCCGAGCAGGCTGCCGAGACTGCCCGCAAAACCTTCGAGGAAGGCGCGCTGGCCGACACGCTGCCGACCATCGAGGTCGCCGGATCGGAGCTACAGGCAGGCATCGGCCTGCTGTCGCTGCTGGTCAAGGCAGGCCTGGCCGGCTCGAACGGCGAGGCGCGCCGTCACGTGCAGGGCGGCGCGGTGCGCCTCAACGACTTGCCGGTCCAGGACGAGCGCCGCTCTGTCACCGCGGCGGATGTCACGTCCGACGGCGTGGCAAAGCTGTCGGTAGGCAAGAAGAAACACGTGCTGGTGCGGCCGGCATAATGCACCACTCAGGCGGACAATGGCGGCTTCCGGTGCGGATAGCCGCTATCGTCCTCCTGCTGTTCATTGCCCTGTACGCATTCGGCCAGGCGATGGCTGTGGTCTCGTTGTACGCGCCTCACGCCGACCGGTCGGCGCTGACTCATCTGACCTTCCGGTTCTGGGCGTGCATCGCCGTCGCCATGGCGTCCGTCATCATCGCTGCTCTTGTCGTCGTCCGATGGATTCGAGAGATCAATCGAAAGACAGGGCGCGGGCGAGGTTGATGGCGGCTGCCATGCCCGCGATCTGCGAGGCCCTCGCGGGGTTTTACATGGAAGAGGTCGAACTGCTTGGTACCGTGAGTGGCGGCAAGGGCGCGAGGGAACCGATCATACGCTAGCATCTGCCTTCGCCCTCAAGACAGTCGTTCCGGCAGGCCCGCCTTGCTCAGTAGCCTTCTAGATCACCACGAAATTGGCTGCGGTCAGAGACAAGCCGATCGAGACTGAAGCGAACTTGACTTCCGCCGCCCCTCCGAGCCCGTCTGCGTCATAGAACAGCGAACCGGTATTCGAGTTGTAGATGATGCGATCGTCCGCATCCATGGGCGCCAGGACGACGTCCTTGAAGGCGGACGCATCGAGCGCGCCGACACCAAGCGCCGTGAATACAAAGTCGTCCAGTGCAATCTGGTCGTCGGAGACGATGAAGTCGGTGATTGTGTCGGCACTGCCGTCAAGCGCGGCCGAGAATACCACAACGTCGTTGCCGAGGCCGGTCTGGATCGTATCGTTGCCGCCCTTGCCGTCCAGCCGGTTGTTGCCATCGTTACCGATGATCTGCTGGGCGAACTCGTTGCCGGTCAAGGCTATGCTGTAGGTGGCATGCATGCTGGTCGTTCGCAGCGACTCGACCGCCACGCGTTCGCCGAGCGTATAGTTCGCCCCGGCCGCCACACGGTCGAAGTCGCCCTGGTCCCTGCCTTCGACGATGACGGCAGCCGAATTATAGACCGTGTAATAGTCGTTGCCCCCGCCACCCCAAAGCCTATCGCCGCCGCCGACGCCGCCGTCGTGAAGCCAGTTGTTGCCGTTGTTGCCAACGATCGTCTGGGCAAGTTCATTGCCTTTCAGGTCGATGTTGCGCACCGCACCAGCATTGGTGGTGTTGAGCCATTCGATGTCCTGGCCCGCCCCGAGCGTATAGTCACCTCGCGCTGCGACCTGGTCGAAGCCCTCGTCGGCTGCTTCGAGAACCATGTCGCCCACATTGTCGACATAGAAGAGATCGTTGCCATCGAAGCCCCTCAAATGTCTGCGCCGGCGCGGCCATCGAGCACATTGTCCCCGAAGTCGCCGGTCAGTTGGTCAACCAGACCGCCACCTCTGAGGTTTTCAATTCCGGTCAGGACGTCGTCCTGTGCATCCCCGGACGAAATTTGAGGTATGGCGAGGTTAAGATTGACACTGACGCCGAGCGCGGAACCCGCATAGTCCGCCGTGTCGATGCCCAACCCCCCGTCGATCGTGTCGCCGCCCGCGCCACCACGGAGTATGTCGTTGCCCAATCCACCCACGATTGTGTCGGCCGCCGCCGTGCCGCCGATGGTCTCGTCGACGATCTGCTCGACGGCGCCGATGTCGACCGTGGTGCCGACCACGCGCGTTCCGCCGCGCGCATCGAGCGGCAGGGGCTCCGTGGTGTCGCCGTCGCCGTCGATGTCGAAGCTGTCCGCCGGCAGGCCGGCGTTGCCGCCCGCGCCGATCAGCGGCGAGCCGTCGAGCGGCGAAAGCGTCAGCACCGTGCCGCCATTGTCGAGCAAGCCGCCCAGCACCGGGTCGCCGCCGTTGATGGTGCCGCCCTTGTCCGTGTAGCTTGAGATTGTCGTGCCAAAGAAGCTGTGATCGGCGACAAGAAAGCCAAATCCGCCATACACGTCCGCGTCGGTTGTCGCCGTGTTGCCGGCGATGACCGAGTTGCTGATGGCGACGAGGCTATTCGAAAAATACAGCCCACCGCCTCCGGTGACGGCGCTGTTGCCGGTGATGGTGCTGCTCTGGATCGTCAGCTCGTTAACAGGATCCAGGGCGACGATGCCGCCGCCGTTTTTGGCGCTGTTGTCAACGATGGTCGCGTTCACGAAGCTGGCTTGACCACCACTAGCGACATACACGCCGCCGCCGGCTGACTGCGCCGTGTTGCCGGAGATCGTGGAGTTGACGACCGCCAGCGTGCCGGACACCACTCCAATACCGCCGCCGTTGGAGGCGGCATGGCTGTCCGAGATCGTGCTGTCGACCACAGTCAGGGTTCCGCCATTACAAGCAACAGCCGCGCCAGGGCTACCGCCATCGCGACCCTTGGTCAGATCGAGGCTTGCCAGCGTGACGTCCGTTGAAGCTCCGGTGATATTGAAGATTTGGGAGGCGTCGCTGCCCGAAATCGTGATGTCGGCCTTGTCGTCTCCGTTCACGTCGCCGTCGATGATGACATCGGTTGAGACGTCGAGGCGGAGTGTCGTCAGCGCGATCGTCTGCCCGGCGAGCGCGGAGGCAAAGCTGATGGTGTCCGGGTCGGCATTGGCGTTGGCCAAGCCGATCGCCTCGCGCAGCGAGCCGCTTCCGGAATCGTTGGTATTGGTCACGATAAAAGTCGCCACGACGAACTCCCCCAAGGCCGCGTTCAGATGGTCGCAAGACCAACATGCGCTACCGGCAACGTCAAAGCTCTCGCCGGACGTTCATTGACGGTCGCCCACCTGCCCAGACCGGACGATAATCCTGCCCGAACTTGGCCGAGCCCACAAGTCAGCCTTTTGTGGGCAAGGCCTATGCAATTTGCGGTGTGGCCAGTTCTCTCCTCCGGCTCCGATGTTTTATCGTCGGGATGCAAAGGACCGCCGGACCAAAAGCGACTGGGCGTGCGGCATTACGCGAGAATGAGAGCCGACGCGGATGACCGCTTTCCCACAAATCAGACATTCCCGCTGCGCCGAGGCGATGGCGCGAGGATTGCAGCGGAATCGTGGACAACGGCAGCATTCGACCGCAAATCGGACATCTGAAATTGCCTGTAAGTTGGCACCAATGTCCACCTTGGCGGGACGCCTCACCGATGGGGCAGCAGGTTAACGGCCAGACCGGGGCGGTAGAAGGCCCGCCAGCGTTGGACCGGTCGCACATCTCCCTCGGTGTGCGACGGGCTCTTTTCTCTAAACAACCTGAAAATCGGCTGCGGTAATTTCCGGGGCACCGGTGAGCACTGCGAACTTGACGTTGCCGTGGACGCTGCCCGAGCCGTCGGCGTCGTAGTAAAGCGCGCCGGACTCGGAATTGTAGACGATGCGGTCGTCGGCGTCCTTCGGCCCGTCGGCGGTATCCTTGAAGGCGTCTGCCGCCAGAGCGCCGACCGCGGTCAGCGCGGTGAAGACTATGTTCTCAAGCTGGATCGTGTCGGCTGGTACGTCGTAGTCAACGACTGTGTCGACATTTGAGGCCCCTAGCCAGCTGGAGAAGGTGAAATAATCGCTGCCAGTACCGCCCTGAAGCGTGTCGGATCCTCCCTTGCCGTCTATTGTGTCCGAGCCGCCTTGGCCATCTATACTGTTAACTTCATTGTTGCCGACAATTTTCTGGGCGATTTCATTTCCGGTCAGGTCGATGGCCCTCAAGTAACCAGTAGTGGTCAGGTTCTCGACGTAGACGCCGTTTCCGAGAATGAAATCGACAGTTGTTTTTACGTGGTCCGCAGCGCCTTGATTGGAGGCCTCGATGATGATGTCTCCGCTGTTAAAGACCAGATAGGTGTCGTTGCCGTTCATACCTCTAAGCGTATCGGCGCCGCCAATCCCGCCATCGTCCAGGATGTTGGCGCCATCATTGCCGATTATCTCCTGCTTCAGGGCGTTGCCGGTGAGGTCGATTGCCGCAGTACCGGAGGAAGACGTCGTCGCGAGCCGTTCGACAAACGCACCACTGCCAAGCACGTAATCGGTAGCCGCTAGAACCCTGTCAAAAGTTCCTTGCGACGAGGTTTCGACGACGGTTGTTGCTGCACTGTAGATCAGATAGGTGTCATCGCCGGCCAGGCCGCGCAATATGTCGCCCGCGCCTCCGCCGTCCTTCAATGTGTTGGCGCCGGCATTCCCGGTAATCGCTTGATATAATTCGTTGCCGGTTAAATCGATTGCAGCCTTGCCGGAAGACGAGGTCGTAGCCATCGACTCTATCCAAACGCCTTCCGCCAGTACGTACGAAACGGCGGAACCGAGGTAGTCGGAGCCGCCACCCTGCGCCTCAACGATTTTCGTATCCGCGCTGTAGATCCTGTAAAAATCGCCACCGCCACCGCCTTCGAAGATGTCGCCGCTGCCCTTCGAGCGAAATGTATCCGTCGCGCTCGAACCGAAGACGTAGTCCGCCTTCTCGGTGCCGACAAAATTGCCGGCGCTCGAGAACAGTGTCACGGTGAATTGCCGTTCGAGCGAAACGTCGTCGGCATGGTCTTGGATGAAATAGCTCCCGCTCGTCGTTGTGTCTTCCGCTAGCGTAGCGACAATCTGGAGATTCATCTCCCGCTCACCCTCTTGGACAATGCTGTCCTCGTAGGTGCCAACCTCGGCGTACATACCCCCGGACCAAGGGTCTAGGATATCTAACCCATTCAATAAGTAGAAGAATGTCGCGGTGACCTCATTCCCGTTGCGAACGAGCGTGAATTCTGGCGTGTCGCCTCGAATATAATTGCTGATAAGCATGGGTAATCGACTTCCAAGAACTGCGAGAAAGTGGAAACCTCTACATCATTCGACAGTCTTGGCAAGATGTCTCGGCTAGAAATGCCCTCGCGCTCGGAGGCGGGTCAAGGCTACGTGTACCAAATTTGGAGCCCTATCTTGATCCCGACTTTTGACGAGGGCTGGCGCAAACTCGCCAGGTTTTGGGATGGCAACATGGCCGCGCTCCGGTGACAGCAGATGTCTGCTTTCGACCCCATTGCCGCCTTTTAGGTTGCGTGAAGGCTTGCCCAGGACTTGCCATGCATTGAATTCCTATATGTGACTGCTCTGGAAGCCAGCTTTTGCTGTCCGTCGTGTCCGGCAAGGCTGCTACTCCATGGGCTGGACGCGCGTCGCCAACCTTCGCGATGCACGCCGGAAAGCCGCCATCATTGGATGCTCCACACCTTGGTGAGAGAGGGAGACGGTATGATGGTTCGACGGTTCGCATTGCTGCTAGTCCTCGGTATTCTTGTCGCAGGCAAGGCCCAGGCCCAAGCGTGGGAGGACGTCAATCCGGCGGTGGCGGGCTGGTCCGCAGAGAGACTGGAAGCTGTTCGGCAACAATCCCGAACACTCAAGCCCACAGCGCTGATGATCATCCAGGACGGACGGGCTATCGCCCGGTGGGGCGACACGTCCCACAAAGTAAATATGGCATCCGTCCGCAAGAGCCTGCTCAGCGCGCTTTATGGCAGCGCGGTCGCCGAGGGTCGGATCGACCTTTCGGCCAGCCTTGCCGAGCTTCGCATCGACGACAATACTCCCAGCCTTACGGCCGAAGAGAAAGCCGCGACGGTTCGTGACCTGCTAATGTCGCGGTCGGGTATCTATCATCCCGCCGCCCACGAGACTGCCGATATCAAGCGCAAGCGTCCTGCACGCGGAAGTCACCCACCCGGGTCGTTCTGGTTCTATAACAACTGGGACTTTAACGTTCTGGGGACGATCTACCGGCAAGAGACCGGAGAGGACATCTTTGTGAGCTTCGAGAACCGGATCGCTGGACCGATCGGGATGGAGGATTTCTCGGCCAAAGACGGCCGATACGCTCTAGAAAAGGCGTCCGAGCATCCCCCCTATCCGATTCGGCTCAGCGCCCGCGATGCCGCCCGTTTTGGCCAGCTTTTCCTGTATGATGGGAAATGGGGCACCAAACAGGTCATCCCGGCGTCATGGATCAGGGAGTCGACGACTGCCTATTCGTGGGCGAAGCGGATACGGCAGGGCTATGGCTACATGTGGTGGACGCTTCCCGAGGATACTTGGGGTCCGAATGCGTTCTACGCTTCTGGCTACGGCGGGCAGATAATCGCTGTCGTACCGTCGAAGCGGCTCGTCGTGGTGCAGACCGTAGATCTAAACCAGAACCCAAACGGGGTTCGCACCAGCGCATTCATCGACCTGCTGAAAGAGATCGCTCTCGCTTCACCGTGAAGAGTGTAGTGCCGCACACCTTACACAAGTGCGGCTCAATTGGTTCTGAGCAGCTTAGTGATCCCTCCGGTCCAAAAGCAGACTGTCCGCTTTCCACCCCCTCTCGTACATTCCCAGCCTGTGATAGCACCATGGGCGGCAAGAAATCCTGCCATTTGAACTTGCGCCGGGCCCGCCGATTTCGCGGGCTACAGAAATAGGCATCCCTGCACATCGGCTGGGCCGGACCGCACGCCAGTGCTCCAAAAACCCGGCGTCAAATTTCTAAAACCCGGTGGCGCGCTACAGAGACAACTCATGACTGTCGTCATTTCCCCCCTCGCCGGGGTCCGACGGACGCCCTTGGGGCCGGAGCCGCCTACCTGCAAGCCGCTGGCTCCTTGGTAATGCCTGTTACGTCAAGTTCTGCGGGCGTTGCAGCCAAGCCGCTGATTTCACTTGCTGTTACAAGCATGACATTCTTCACGGCCGAACCTCCTGCGTCCAGCCTAGACAGTACCGGGGCAGGCGGTTGAGTCTCGAAAAGTCGAGCTTTTCCAATGTGTTGTACGGAAAATTGAAGCGCTTCAAGGATTATTATCCTAGGATCATTTACGTCAATGCCGATCGGTGCTACAATGCTGCCGCCTGTGTTCGAAGGAGGCGGCAGTGGACGGGAGTGGACCAATCGAGCGAAACGTGGAAGCGCTGAAGCGCATCCTGGCAATGCTCGTCGCCATGGCCGGCATGGCCGGCGGCGCGTCAACCCTGCCCCGCCATCTCTACCGCGCCATATTGCGGCTCTTGCGTCCAGCCGAATCCGCCGCGCGGCGGCTCATCATAGCGGCGGCGCGCGGCATCGTGGTGACCCTGCCGCCGTTTCGCCCGCGAAAACCGAAATCAACCGAACGGGGGCCTCGCGCCTTTATGCCGATCGAGCCGAAGAGAGGTCCAAAGCCCGTTCGGCGCGCTCTCTCGCTGTCGCTGCTCGATCCACTGAAATATCCGTTCCGCATCCGCCGCCGCTATGTGCCAGCACACGCCGCCCCGCGCATCTGGGTTCCCGGATTCACCGAGCGGGCTCGCCTGCCTCCGCCGCCATCGCCGGATGATCCGATCGGCGCGGCAAAGCTGATGCTGCGGCTGGAGGCACTTGGGCGCGCGTTGGACGACCTGCCCGGCCAGGCGCAACGCTTCGCCCGCTGGAAGGCGCGCAATGACGCCGCGCATGCGCGGGTGAAGGAAGGGCTCGAGCCATGGCGGCCCCGGCGCGCCGGGGCGCTCAGGGGCGGGCCGCCGCCGGGCGGCAGGCTGAAGCGCTACGACCCGGACGCCCCGCGCCGCAAGAACATCCGCGAGGTCGACGAGATCCTGGCGCACTGCCATTCTATGGCGCTCTACGCGCTGGAGCGTCCGCGCGCCGACACGTCCTGACGCGAGGCTGCTCGCGACGAGAAGGCGACGGCCGGCGCGGATTTTTTCCGCCCGCGGCGGCAATCCGTGCTGTCTGCAAGGACCGTTGCCCATCGGCTGGCGAAGCGAGCCGAACCTGATTAGTTCTTGGTGGACACATCGAGAATCGTTGGGCATGAGCAAGCAAAAGATCATCCTCGGCATAGGCGGCGCGCATATCGACCGGCGTGGCCAGGTCGCCGTCGACTTCGTGCCGGGCGCGTCCAATCCTGGCACAATGCGCGAGGATGTCGGCGGCGGCACCTTCAATGCGTTGCGCAACGCCGTGCAGCGCGGCGTCGACGGGCAACTGCTGTCGGTTCGCGGCGGCGACACGGCGGGCGAGACGGTCGCCCGCGCCATCGCGGCGGCGGGCATTCGCGACCTCTCCGTCACCTTCCTCGATCGTCCCACGCCGAGCTACACGGCATTGCTCGACCGTCATGGCGACGTGATCGCGGCGCTCGCCGACATGGGCCTCTACGAGCTGGTCATCGGCAAGCAGTTGCGGCGCGCTTCGCTGCGCGAGGCGATCGCGCAAGCCGACGCTGTTTTCACCGACGCCAATCTGTCGTCCGAGGCGCTGGCGCGCATTCCGAAATTGGCGGGCGAAAAGCCCATCTTCGCCCTCGCCATTTCGCCTGCCAAAGCGGTGCGGCTGAAAGATATCCTGCCGGCGCTTTCCTGCCTGTTCCTCAACACGCGTGAGGCGGGCGCGCTGACCGGTCTTGGCCCGGAAGTCCCTGCCTCGCGGATGTTGAACGCCCTTCGTGCGCTGGGCTTGCGACGTGCCGTCCTGTCGAAAGGACCGAGCCCCGTCGTTGCCCTCGATGGAGACCGGATGTTTTCCATCACACCCCCTCGCCCGCGTGGCATAGCCGACGTCACCGGCGCCGGCGATGCACTTGCCGGCGCGGCCGCGGCGGCGCTGCTGCGTGGCCTGCCTTTTGCCGACGCCGTGCGCGAAGGCATGGCGGCCGCACTTTTGGTACTGGAAAGCACCAACGCCGCGCCGGCGCTGGGTCGCACCGAATTCCAAGCCGCGCTGGCCCTTGTCCCGCCGGCCGAAACGCTGCATGAGGCGCCGAGCAAAGGAGAAGCTCATGTCGCCTGGCACCGCCATGGCTCATATCGATATTTTCGAACCGGTGGCGCAGGCGCTCGCCGCCGCCCGCCCGGTGGTGGCGCTGGAAAGCACCATCATCACCCACGGCATGCCCTTCCCCGACAACAGCCGCATGGCCGGCAATGTCGAGCGCATCATCGCCGACGAGGGCGTGACACCTGCCACCATCGCCGTGGTCGACGGCCGCATAAAAATCGGCCTGTCGCCCATCGAGCGCGAGGCGCTGGCGCAGACGCAAGGCGCCATGAAACTCTCGCGCGCCGACATCGGCTTCGCCGTCGCCGAGCGGCGCACCGGCGGCACCACCGTCGCCGCCACCATGATCGCGGCGCGGATCGCCGGCATCTCGGTCTTCGCCACCGGTGGCATCGGCGGGGTACACAAGGGCGCGGAAACAAGCTTCGACATCTCGGCCGACCTCGACGAGCTTTCGCGCACGCCGGTCATCGTCGTTTCGGCCGGCGCAAAAGCCATCCTCGACATCGAAAAGACGCTGGAGGTGCTGGAGACGCGTGGCGTGCCGGTCGTCGCCTGCGGCTCGGACGTCATGCCCGCCTTCTGGTCGCGCGCCTCGCCCTACCCCGCGCCGCTCAGGCTCGACGCGCCCGAAGCCATCGCCAATTTCTTCAAGACGCGCCGTGCCCTCGGCCTCGACGGCGGCATGCTGATTGCCAATCCGGTGCCGGAGGCCGACGAGATCCCGGCGGAACGCATGGCCGGCTACATCGCAAGAGCACAGCAGGCGGCGACGATGCAGGCCGTGTCGGGCAAGCGCGTGACGCCATTCCTGCTTCAAACGATTTTGGACCTCACCGGCGGCGAGAGCCTGAAGACCAACATCGCGCTGGTGGAGAACAACGCAAAACTGGCGGCGCGGATCGCGAAGGCTCTTTGACTGGTCAGTTTGTCGACCGCAGCCCGGCTTCATAAGACTTCCGCGCCCAGCGCGCCATTTCGTCGGGATCGTCCACCGCCTCGTCGGGTACGGTCCAATACGGCATCGCCACCTGCCTGCCGTGCCGCGACCCGATATAGGTCCATTGCTTGCAGCCGGCGGCCGCGAACTCGCCGGCCACCTCGGCATCGGCCTTCAGCATCAATTCGCCGCGCAGTTCGATGGCGACGATCACGCCTTCGAAATAGATGCCCTTGCCACCAAACAGCCGCTTGATCGTGATCGGTCCGAGGCGGGAAAACAGATCGGCGATGGCGTCGTTGTCCATGCCGGCTATTATGGCAGCCGCCGCCTTCCCTGTCATCGCGCACGGAACAGCGGCGGCGCGGCTTCCGCGATAGAGACAAAGACTGGAGACACCTCTTGCCACTTCTTCTCAAAGGTTCCTGTCGCTGCGGCGCCGTCGGTTTCGAAGTCGAGAGCCACACGCCCGTCCCCTATATGCTCTGCTACTGCTCGATCTGCCGAAAGCAGCAGGGCGGCGGCGGATATGCCATCAACCTCGGCGCCGTGTCGGAGACGCTGAAGGTCACCGGCAAGCGAAACCTCGGCCTCTACCGGGCGGAGATAGAGGACGACGAACGCACGCGCTGCGAGGTCTCGACCGGCGAGCGGCAGTTCTGCAAAAAATGCGGATCGGCGCTGTGGCTCTACGATCCCACCTGGCCGGAACTGGTGCATCCCTTTGCCTCTGCCGTCGACACTAACCTGCCGAAGGCGCCCGAGCGCGTCCACATCATGCTGAAATACAAGGCCTCCTGGGTCGAGCCGAACATCCGGAATGGCGACCGGAGTTTTGACCTCTATCCCGAGGATTCCATCGCGGATTGGCACAAAAAACACGGCGTGTGGGTGGAATAGCCGCAACGCTTCTTCATCCTGATGGTGCGTCCTTCGAGGCTCGCCCACAAAGCACGCACCCTTTCCAAACCCTCAAACTTGAAAAAATGGATTAGGATAGCCGCGCGGTCCACCAGCCTTGCGCAGATCGGCGTTGATGTCGTCCAGCGCGCTTTGCAGCCGGCGGCGCAATTCGGCGGTCAGCGCCTCGGCATCGCCACCGCAATCATGCACCGCGATCGGCTCCGGCACGCGGATGATGGCCCGGCGCGGACCGACCGGCTGTGGCACGAAACGGTTCAGCGTGTCGCGAAAGGTTCCCAAGCAATAGTCGTTGCGGACGCGCTTGATGTGCTCTGCCGCCTGCTCCTGCGTCATCGTCTCGCTCGCCCAGGCGAACGGCCCGAGCCGGCACAGCCTTTGCAGCATATCGGCACTCACCTTAACCGCTTGCGCCGCGGTATCGTCCCGGCTCTCATCCGAGGTCCGCAGCCAGCGCCGCGCGGCGCGCTGCAATTCGGAATTGCTCGAGAGATCGGCTGCGCCAATCTGGCTTGCAAGCCTTTCGGAAAGTTTTGCTATCAGCGTTTCCGGCCGCCGCGCGACGGGCTGCGAGCGGTCCGCGATAACTCCCGCTTTCTCTTCGTCGCGCGCCAGCAGCGCCTCGTAGATGGCGTAGACCCGTTCCGCCGGCGAAGCGTGTCGGGCGGCGTTTTCGATCCGCAATCGCTGCTCGACATAGGCGCATTCCGCCTGCAATCCGGCATCGGCATCGTGCAAAAACACCAGCTTCCAGACGACCGGCGCGACCCACGCCTGGAACCCCGGATCGGCGGCCCTGCCCTGCTCCAGCGCCGCAATGGCCATCTCGGCCGCTCCCGGCATCAGCGGCGCGATCCAGTCGCCATGCCAGCCGACCGCGCCTTCCGGGTGCAGCAACACGCCATTGCCTTTAACGGCCCAGTCGACCGAATGCCGCCGGGCGCTGTCGCTGTTGCCGGGGATCTGCGCAATCAGATTGTTGGCCAGCCAGAATTTCTGCGCGAGGCGGCCCAGACCGTTGACGACGCCGTTGGTCGCCCACGATGCCGTGAGCGGCGCGACCTTCGACACGATCTCCTTGTCGATCATCCAGTCGGTGAAGAATTCCGGATGGTTCGGGGTCAGGAACGTCGCCCTGCCCTTTCCGCAGACAGCCGCCAGCCGCTCGCGATCGGCGTCCGGAAAATCGATCTGCCGGACATTGGCGATGCCACGAATGCCGGCGACCCGGTTAAGCAGCGGCAAGTCGCGCAGCAGCGGGAACCCCTTTAGCATCAGCACCCGGTTCACGGGCGTCATCAGCCTGATCAGAAAACGATTGGGTTTCGGCGCGACGAAGGTATTGAGACGGCCCGGCTTTTGCCCCACGCGCCGCTCCTATCGGCGCCGGCTTCGAGGCGCCGCCTGTTGCGGCTCCTGCGCGAGACTCGGCAAGATGGTGCGGGGATTGCCCAAGCAGGCGCGCTCGAAAACTATTTGCAGGTCTGCGGAGGGGTGTCGAACACCGAGAGATTGACCAGCTTTCCCCGCATCGAGAAGTCGCCATAGTCCATCGTCAAGTCGCGGGTCAGGCCGTTTTCATGCAGCTTGAAGGCGATGCGGTATTCCGGCACTTCCTCGCCGCCGTCATTGGCGTCGTCGAAATAGGCGATGTCGACCGGCCAGTACTGGTCCTTGGCCAGCGTCTTCAGCACCGGCAATTCGGGATCGTTGGCGGGAGCTTTCGTCTTCTTGCCGACGATCACCGTAGTAGTCATCACCTTGTCGCCATTCTCCGAACCGTCGAAGAGATTGGTTTCATAGAAGGTTTCGCCGGTGTTGGCCTTGCTGATCAGTTCTTCGAGATGCTGGGTCGGAAACTGGGTCTTGCGCAATTCGAGGCTGTTCTTCTCGGGTTTGTCGATCTCGACCTTCAGGCCGTCGGGCTCGCGCGTCGCCGTGCCCTTCAACTCGCGCTCCAGCGCCTGGTCGGTGAAGGATTTCGTGACGAAGGAAAAGGACTTTCCGCCGCTGTCCTCGAAAGTCGTGGTCTGCTGGTCGGTCACGCGCGAATTCTCGCTGGTGTCGATGCGCGTCACGAAGCGGAAATTGACGGTATAGCCCTCGCAAGGCGAGCCGTTGAACTCGTAAACCATGCGGCCCTGGAGGCCGGTGATGCCGGATTTGTCGGACGCCTTGTCGAGCGCGAGGTCGTAAACCGCGCGGTGCGAGATCAGCGGCGCGGCGGCAAGCGCGGGGCTGGCCGCGAGTGCGGCGATTCCGGCGGAGGCAAGGACGACAAGGCGCGATACGCGCATGAGCAACTCCAGTCAGGCCCGGAAGACGGGCTTCGATTTAGGCGCAAACTTCCAAAAAAGTCATGGCGTAAGCGAGGCAAAAGTTGCAGGTTCCCGCCTCGATACGACCCGTTTGAAGATAGAGATAAGGAATGACGATGGGCGACACAATCGAAAAGCGGCTTGGCGAGCTCGGCGTGACCTTGCCGGCGGCGGCCGCGCCGGCCGCCAACTACCTGCCTTTCATGCGCAGCGGCAATCTGGTCTTCACCGCCGGACAGTTGCCGCTGAAGGATGGCCAGCTGCTCGCCAGCGGCCTGCTCGGCCGTGACCTCGACGTGGCGGCCGGCAAGGAAGCCGCAAAATACTGCGCGATCAATATTCTGGCACAGGCCAAAGCCGCGCTCGGCTCGCTCGACCGGATCGGCAAGATCGTCAAGATCACGGTCTTCGTCGCCTCGGCGCCCGACTTCACCGAACAGCATCTGGTCGCCAACGGCGCGTCGGATTTCCTCGCGGCGGTTCTCGGCGACGCCGGAAAACATGCGCGCTCGGCGGTGGGAACGGCCTGCCTGCCACTCAACGCGCCGGTCGAGATCGAAGCCGTCATCGAAGTCGCCTAAGGTCCTGATCATGAGCGATATTTCGTGGCTTACCAAGCGCCCGATCGCGCATCGCGGCTATCACGACATGAACAAGCTAGTCTGGGAGAACACACTCTCGGCTTTTGGGCGGGCGATCGACAACGACTATGCGATCGAGTGCGACGTTCACTTGAGCCTCGACGGCGAAGTGGTTGTTTTCCATGACAATGACCTGCGCCGCTTAGCCAACCAGGAAGGTTTTGTCTGGCAAAAGACGGCGGCGGAATTCGCGGCGCTGAAGATCGGTGGCACGAAGGACCATGCGCCGACGCTCAAGGAGACGCTCGCCTTCGTCGCCGGCCGCGTGCCGATGGTGATCGAGCTGAAAGGCATTCCAGGCCACGATGAAGGGCTTGTCGCCAAAGTCGGAGCCTTGCTGGAAGGTTGCAAGGGCAAGGTCGCAATCATGTCCTTCGACCATTGGCTGATCCGCGATTTTTCGCGCTACATGCCGGACGTGCCTGCCGGCCTGACCGCATGGGGCCACCAGCAACAGGAGATCGAGGCGCATTTCTCCATGCTGGCCTATGGAATTTCCTTCGTTTCCTACGCCGTCGAGCAACTGCCCAACCCGTTCGTCAGCTTCGTACGCGACCGGCTTTCCATGCCGGTGATAAGCTGGACGATCCGCGACCAAGCCGCGGTCGACCACAGCATGGCGCATGCCGACCAGATAACCTTCGAGGGTTTCGAACCACAAAAGGTTTTGGTTGCGTGAAATGGCCCTTGCCGCGCGGCTTTCGCAGTGCACATAACACTGCGATGATGCAGCGCAGCACAAACGGCGGCGACTCTTCCCGGACCGGCCACACGATCCGCATCGCCGGATCGATGGGCGATTTTTCCCGCTCGGAATGGGAAAGTCTTGCCGGAACGACCCTGGAATGTGCGGCAGGTTCCGGCTACAATCCGTTCCTTTCCCTCGATTTTCTGCGCTCGCTGGAAGAGTCCGGCTGCGCCACGCCGCGCACCGGCTGGCAGGCCAGCCATTTGCGGCTGGAGGACGAGAACGGAAATTTGCTCGGCGCTGTACCGGCCTATCTGAAATCGCACAGCCAGGGAGAATATGTCTTCGACCAGGGCTGGGCGGACGCGTTCGAGCGGGCCGGCGGCGATTATTATCCCAAGTTGCAGGTCTCGGTGCCGTTCACGCCCGCGACCGGCCCCCGCCTGCTGGTCCGCCGCGATCTCGACGCGGACGCGACCAGGGCGATTCTGGCCGCCGGACTGAGGGCGGTGACGGACAAGCTCGGCGTGTCGTCCGCCCACGTCACATTCGCCAATGACGAAGACATGCAAGCACTGTTGGGCACCGGATACCTCCGTCGGACCGACCAGCAGTTCCACTTCTTCAACGACAACTATCTGAATTACGACGATTTTCTAGCCACCCTCGCATCCCGCAAACGCAAGGCACTGAAGAAGGAGCGGCGCGAGGCGCTGGCCGCCGGCGTAAGCATCGACCGGCTGACCGGCAGCGACCTGACCGAAAAAGCCTGGGACGATTTTTTCACCTTCTACATGGACACCGGCGGTCGCAAATGGGGCCGGCCCTATCTCAACCGCAGGTTCTTTTCGCTGATCGGCGAAAGGATGGGAAAAGACGTGCTTCTGGTCATGGCGAAGCGCGCCGGGCGCTATGTGGCCGGAGCGATCAACTTCATCGGCTCGGACACGCTCTACGGCCGCAATTGGGGCTGTATCGAGGATCACCCGTTCCTGCACTTCGAGGTCTGCTACCACCAGGCCATTGATTTTGCGATCGAAAGAAAGCTGCGCGTGGTCGAGGCCGGCGCCCAGGGCGAACACAAGCTGGCGCGCGGCTACCGCCCGGTGACCACGCAGTCAGCGCATTACATAGCCCATCCCGGCCTGCGCAATGCGGTGGACGACTATCTCCAGCGCGAGCGGCAGGAAGTGGCGCGGACCACGGAGTATTTCGAGGAGCACGTGCCGTTTCGCAAAGGCGACACGGATCACCCCGCGGGGAGTTGATTCGGGCAATCCTCCGATTGGGCGAAATCCTAGTCTTTCTCGCCTTCATCCTTCTCGGATATCTGGTCCATCCTGTCATGGATGAAGTCGCGAGGCGACCGCGGGCGGGGTACAGGCGGCTGCTCGGTCTTTTCCTTATGCACGATTTGTTCGATCTGATCGTTCAATTGCCGTGCACGCTCCAACCGCTTTTGCCGCTCCGTATCTTCTGTCATTTCTTCGGTCTCCGTTTTCGACCGGCAGAGGCCACAGTTGGCGGCATGGGACCTGCCGCAGCAACGCCAGCCGTCCCAACGATGGCATCGATTTGCGCCTGCAATGTGGCTCCGCGCGAGTGGGTCGCGGCGGAGACTACGCTTGCGATCAGTCCGGCACGTTCCGCCACGGGCCGCCCTCGCGCAATCACCTCCATGGTATCCCTGTTCGAGAACCGGTCGATCTGGCTTCGAATGCTGCCATTGGCGGCGTCCAGCCTGCCGAGCGACCGGAACGTCGACGCTGATCCGCTGAACCACGTCTCCTGCCACCACTCGCCCGACTGGGGATCCTCCCACGACAGGTAGCCGCCGCGCAGGACTTGCCGTGGCCGCTGGATCGAGTTGGTGAATGAGTAACGCGTCGCCGGATTCGGCACCGGATCGAAGAAGCGCGGAGTATAGAAATCCGAAACGAGAATGCCATTGATGCTGTAGCCGAACGCGGCATCCTCGGAAGGGTCGCAAACCTCGACAAGAAACATGACCCTGCCCTGCCCCGGCTTGGGCGAGTCGCCCGCCACGACACGGTTCCCGAAGGGATCGGCGAGCATCTCAAGAACCTCGTGGCTCGATGTGAGCGCCCACACGTCACGATCGTCGGCCGAACTCACGAGAGCGAAGGGCTGGCCATCTTTGTCAAGATGAATCCCGGCCGCGCTAAAACCGATATCATCGCGGATCACGATCGGCCAGTATCCGAGTGGTAAGTCCTCAAGTGCCTCAAAAGCATCGACCGTCGCCTGCACGTTCCATATTGGCTCGAAATCGCGCACAACCTGCTTCTGCAGCGCGGCAGAAACGATATTCAAATCCTTCTGCGAAACTTTTGCCGATTGCGAAATTAATCCAAGGTTGACGATAAGACCCATAACTCTCTCCCTAAGTTTTAACTACCGCATGATGGACATTGTACAAAAAATATATGACTGTAAATAGAAATATAATTTAACATGAACCTTTGCCCCAGAAACCTCATTATGTTAAAGTAAATTCAGGTCTTAATCGGAATGACCGCAAGAGCGATCGCAGAGAAGGCCGCCCAGCGCAGAGCTTCGGTCGGCACTTGACCGACACTACCCGAAAGCACAGAACGGAACCTCACGTGACGGAGCCGGACATGCCTGCCTACGATCCGAACAACATCTTCGCCAAAATCCTGCGCGGTGAGATTCCCTCGCACAAGCTCTACGAGGACGAGGCGACCTTCGCTTTCATGGACATCATGCCGAGGGGCGACGGCCACTGCCTGGTGATCCCCAAAAAGCCCTCGCGCAACATTTTGGACGTGGCGCCTGACAGTCTCGCGGCGGTTGCGGCGACGACACAAAAACTGGCGCGCGCCGTCGTCAAGGCGTTTTCGGCGGATGGCGTGACGGTGCAGCAGTTCAACGAGCCGGCGGGCGGACAGGTCGTGTTCCACCTGCATTTCCACATTCTTCCGCGCTTCGACGGCGTGGCGCTGAAGCCGCACACGGGGCAAATGGAGAAGCCTGAGGCGCTGGCGGCCAATGCGGAGAAAATTCGCAAGGCGCTGGCTTAGCCTACCACCCCATCACCATCCCCGCGATAAGCACGGCCTCGCCGGTGACGATGCCGACCAGCATGCGTTTTCCCGAAGCGAGATAGACGGCGAAACCCGCGACCGCGGCGCCGATGCGCAGCGCCATCGCGGTTTCGGCCAGCGAGCCGCTGGGGAAGACGATGAGGTTGCCGATGACCGCGGCGACGAGGGCCGTGGCGACGGCGCGCACGAACACCAGCGCCTCGGATTCTTCGGAGATGCGGCCGCCGAAATGCACGCCGAGGAAACGCCAGACATCGGTGGCCAGCCCGCCGGCGACGAGAATGAACAGGAACGGCCACCACCAGGTGTCGAAAGATTCGAACGTCATTGGCTGGCGCGCCTCGCCGTCAGGCGGTGAAAGATAAAAGCGACGATACCCCCGACCAGCCCCGCCGCCAGAAGGTCGAAGCGCGGCCAGACGATGTGGAACATCGGCCCGAGCACCAGCCCGCAGAGCATGGCGACATGGCCGGCGCCTTCGCGGGCCGAGCCCCACAGCGAGGTCAGGAAATAGATCGGGGTGAGGAAGAGCAGCGCTGCTGTCATCGGCGCCGGCAGTCCGCCGACCAGAAGATAGACGCCGCCGACCAGCACCGTGTTGGTGACCAGCAGCGTCGAGCCGAGGCCGAGGAACCACGCCGTGCGCATGTCGCGCGGCACGCCACGCACGCGCTCCATCGCCAGCACCCAGGAGGTGACGGCAACGAAATGCGACAGGAAATACAGCGTCAGCCTTCGGGTGCGCCCGCTCTTCAGCTCCGGCATCAGCGCCACCACCATCGGCATCATGCGGAATGACGACAGCGCCACCGCGAAGGCTGCCCAGAGCAGCGAAGCGCCCGACAGGATTCCGCCGATCAGCACGACATTGGCCGGCAGCGCCCAGACGATCGCCGTCATGAACACCGTCTCGGCCAGAGAGAAGCCGGATTCTTTGGCGAGCCCGGCAAAGCCGACATAGGCGGTCAGAAGAATCCAGCCCGGCGGCGAATAGGCGGCGCGCACGCCGCGCAGATACCAGCGGCGGAGGTCTTGCGGCGATAGCGGGAGGTTGGATTCGGCGCCTGACATGTGGGGCGCCGCATAACATGGCATTCTGTCGGAGTCAGCCAAACTGTCGGCGATGGCCGCGGGCCTGTTGCCTGTCGGACGCGGCCGTCGCCAGCCCGACGCCGGACAGCCGGACGACGCAGCGCGCAGCCACCGATGCGCACCACAAGGGTTGAAGCAAACCGCCGCCGCGATAGATTGCGGCGTACCGAAGAGGCTGCAAGGGGCATTCCTCACGGGAGAGCGTCATGGCGCGCAATGGCAATACGCCCGTGCTTTCTGGTGTGATCGGGAACTATAGCGAGTCCGCTCCCCAGGCCGCCCTCGAAGCGCATTTCCAATGCGTCTGGTCCAACACCGTGCGGCCGCAGGGCGGGTTGTCGGCCGTGGTCCCGGACGGCTGCGTCGACATCACCTGGATCGACGGCGAACTGGTCGTGGCGGGGCCGGACACGGAAGTCGCGATGTCGGCGTTGAAACCCGGCTCGACCGTAATCGGTGCCCGCTTCCGGCCGGGTGCGGCGGCCCGATGGCTGGGCCTGCCGATGTCGGAGATCGTCGGCGGCCGGCTGGCGCTCCAGCATTTCTGGGGCGCGCAGGCCAGCGAAATCGCCGGGAGGATTGGTGATGCGCCGTCCGGTGCCGCACGGATGCGGACGCTGCGAGAATGCCTCGCCCGGCTCGCGCCCGGCGTCGAGGCGCCACCGCCCGATATGGGATTTGCATTTCACGCGCTGAGGACGGAGTCCGCCGGCCCGGGCATGGCGGTGATCCTCGACCGGCTGGATGTCAGCCCGCGCACGCTGCGCCGGCGCTGCCAGGAGGCTTTCGGCTACGGCCCGAAGACGCTTGACCGCATCCTGCGCTTTCAGCGGTTCCTGAACTTTGCGCGGGGCTCCGCCGAGCCGCGGTTAGCCGGCCTCGCCTTCGCGGCGGGCTATGCCGACCAGGCGCATCTGACGCGCGAGGTGCGGCGCCTGTCCGGCTTTTCGCCGGCGGCGATCTTGCGGCAATATAGGGGCTGATCTGGCCGTTTCGTTCAATATCTTTCCATCGCCGCCGTCTAGATCTGCCTTCATGACCCTGATGACGGAGGCAGGCATGACCATCCATCAATCCCGCATCATCACCGTGTCCATCGACCGTGACTGGCGCGAAGTCTACGACTTCGCCTCCATTCCGGAAAATTTCCAGCGCTGGGCGGCGGGCCTCGGCAGGCGCTTCGAAAAATCGGGCGAGGACTGGATCGCGGAAGACCCCGACGGAAAGCCGATCCGCATCCGCTTCTCGAAACCCAACGAGTTCGGTGTGCTCGACCACACCGTCTCCGCCGGAGGCCGGGAAACTCGCAATGCGATGCGCGTGGTTCCCAACGGCAGCGGCGCCGAGGTGATGTTCACGCTTCTGAGGGCGCCGGAGATGACGGACGAGATTTTCGCCGCCGATGGCGCTGCGGTGCAGCGCGACCTCCATGCGCTGAAGGCGCTGCTCGAACGCTAAAGCGTGTCGCACCCAATCGGTGTCATTCTGCCGGTGACGGTTTGGGACAAGGTCGAGGGCCTCGTCGCAGGCCGGGCTGGTGGCCCGGACAAGACGAAGCCCGATGGATTTGGCCCAAACCGGCCCGGTAGAATGAGGCCGATTGGGTGCGACACGCTTTAAGTTTCAACGAAAGGAAAAGACCATGGCCAGCAACGACAAACGCATCGACTATGTCGAGTTTTCGGTCGGGGACGTCGCGCGCTCGCGCGACTTCTACGGCAAAGCCTTCGGCTGGTCCTTCAAGGACTACGGACCGGACTATTGCGAATTCAATGACGGACGGCTGACCGGCGGTTTCGCCCTCGGCAAGCCGGATAAGGTTTCGGGCGGCCCGCTGGTGATCCTGTTTGCCAAAAACCTCGACGAGACGCAGCGCCAGGTGGAGGCTGCGGGCGGCCGGATCGTAAAACCCGCCTATTCGTTCCCCGGCGGCCGGCGTTTCCATTTTGCCGATCCGGATGGTTACGAACTGGCGGTGTGGTCGGAAGCATGAGGACGTGGACGAGGCGCAAGGCCTGTCGGAGCCTGCGCCCTATCCGGGATTTAAGGCAGGGGCCGGGCCGGCAACACGATACCCCGCCGGCAGGGAATCGCTGATCATTCAGCCGCGCGGATCGGCTCCCGTCCCGCCTGCCGATGCAGCGCCACGCCCGCCATCACCAGCGCGATGCCCAAAATGTCGCGCTGGCTGGGGAATTGCGCAAGCACGATTGCGGCGATCACCGTCGCGGTTGCCGGCAGCAGCGCCAGCATCAGCGCGAAACTGGCGCGTGGAAGGCGCGACATGGCGAACTGGTCGGAGATGTAGGGGATCACCGACGAGCAGACGCCGACACCAATCCCGGCAAGGATGAGTTGGGGCGCGGAAAACGCCTTGAGCGCCTGCATGAAGCCAATGGGAAAGGCGGCGACGAAGGCAATCGCCATCGCAGCACCCAGCGTCTCGACGCCCTGCCCCGCGCCGCGTTCGGCGATACGGTGGCCGAACACGATGTAGAGACCGAACAGCGCGGCGTTGAGGGCGGAAAAGCCGAGGCCCAGGAAATCGGACGACCATTTGATGTCGATCAGGATAGCGACGCCGACGGCGGTGAGCGACAGCGCCACCAGATTGCGCCGCGTCCGCAAGCCGTAGAAGGCGATAAGGATGGTGCTGACGAACTCCATCGCCGCCACCAGGCTCATCGGCAGGCGCTCCAGTGCCAGATAGAAGGAAAAATTCATCGCCGCCAGCGTCAGTCCGAGGGCGGCAAGCAGCCACCGCGTGCGCCCGTCCGCCAGCCGAATGGTGCGCAGGGGGCGGGTGAACGGAGCGAAGATCAGGGCGGCGGAGGCAATGCGCATCCAGGCGACGCCGAAGACGCCGACCGCCGGGAATAGCAGCACAGCGAAGGACGGGCCGAGATAGTGGAACAGGGCGCTGACGCCGAACCAGGCCTGCGGCGGGATCTTTTCGGCGGCACGGTCGAGGATGGGCATGCGGGGCTCCATTTCTTAGGCCCAGCATGCAAGGCCAATCCGACGCTTCCTATAGCCGAAGAAAGCGCTATTCTCCCTTCTGCCAGACAATCGAAAGGCCAAGACCATGAAACGCCTTCGATATGAAGACGGGCCGCTGGATGCCGTCGATGCGCGGTTGCTGAAGGCACTGACCACGGATGCGCGCACCAGCGTCGCCGAGTTGGCACGTCTGGTCGGGCTCTCCGCACCGAGCGTTTCCGAGCGGCTGAAGCGGCTGGAGGAAAGCGGTGTGATAAAGGGTTACACCGCGACGATCGACCCGGCAGCACTTGGCTTGCCGCTCGCCGCCTGGCTGCGCATCCGGCCGCTGCCGGGTGAGCTGAAGCGCGTCGCCGAGATCCTGCGCGGCCTGCCGGAGATCGTCGAATGCGACCGCATCACCGGCGACGATTGCTTCATCGCCAAGGCTCATGTGCGCTCGGTCGAGCATCTGGAGAAGATCATCGACGGCATCATTGCCTTTGCGATGACCAACACCTCGATCATCCAGTCATCGCCGGTAGAACGCCGGCTGCCGCCGATCGGAGCAGAGTGACGATTTCATAGCGGCAATTGCCAAACCGGAGCGTAACGACTGGATGGCCCAACGGTATCGCCGCCGACGGCCATAGGTGGCAGGCAATCGTTCGACTAGGCTCTTTCCCGCATCGATCATGCAGGGAGGGATCATGAGAATTCTGGGCAAGGGTTTTGCGGCAATGCTGCTCGCGGGCACGGTGGCGACCGGCGTTCACGCGGCGGAGCGGGCGCGCGATCTCGGCGTGCCGTTCGCCGGCAAGGCAGGGCCGCTCAACGCCATCACCGACGTCAAGGGGGTCGAGGTCGGCCAAGTGACGCTGATAAGCGGCGAGGGCAAACGCGAGAAGGGCGTCGGGCCGGTGCGAACGGGCGTCACCGTCGTGTTGCCGCGCGGCAAGGAAAGCGCCAAGCCGGTTTACGGCGGTTTCTTCAACCTGAACGGCAATGGCGAGATGACCGGCCAGTCCTATCTGCAGGATTTCGGCATGGTCTACGGGCCGATCGGCATCAGCAACACCAACGCCATCGGCCAAGTCTATGCCGGCATCCAGCAATGGACGTCCAACAAGTTCGGCGACGCGTTGTGGCCCGTGGTGGCCGAGACCTATGACGGCGGGCTGAACGACATCGAGGGTTTCCATGTAAAGCCCGAGACGGCGATGCAGGCGATCGACAAGGCGGCCGGCGGCGCGGTCGCGGAAGGCAATGTCGGCGGCGGCACCGGCATGCGCTGCTTCGGCTTCAAGGGCGGCATCGGAACGTCGTCACGCGTCGTCGAGGTGGAGAACAAGTCTTACACGGTCGGCGTGCTGGCGCAGTGCAACACCGGCCTGCGCACGGTGCTGCGGATTGCCGGCGCACCGGTCGGCGAGGAACTGGGCAAGACCTGGCTGCCCTGCTACGCGGCCGACGTGGCGGGCTCGGAGGAGAAGAAGCCGAAATGCGCCGCCGACGGTAAGGGCGGCACCCCTCCCCCGGATGACGGCTCAATCATCATCGTCGTGGCGACCGACGCGCCGCTGCTTCCGCATCAGCTGAACCGCGTGGCACGCCGCGCCTCGCTCGGCCTTGGCCGGCTGGGTTCGTTCTCCGGCAACACATCGGGCGACCTGATCGTGTCGTTCTCGACCGCCGAAGGCGCCAACGACGTGTCGGACGACGAGGTGGCGCCGTTCAAGCAGGTGTCGCAAGGCAACATGGACCCGATCTTCACGGCGACGGTCGACGCGACCGAGGAAGCGATCGTCAATGCGATGGTGGCGGCGGAGACGATGACCGGCGGCAACGGCCACCGGCTGTTCGGCCTGCCGCATGATGAGCTGAGGGCGATTTTGAAGAAATACGGGCGGGCGGCGCAATAGTCATTCTTCGGAGTGACGGTAGCGCCGGCCCTCATCCCCGGTCGGCCCACCTTCTCCCCCGGGGAAGCCGCAACAGTCCAACTGGCATAAAAAACGGCCGCCTCGCGGCGGCCGTTTTTGTTCCGATATCGTCAGCCCGAACTACCCCTTGCGCGGCAGTTGCGGCACGAGGCTGCGCTTGGCGCCGTCCTTGGCCGGCGGCGCCAGTTTCGGCTTTTGCGCGACGGCCTTCTTCGGCGCGGCCTTTTTTGCCGAAGCTTTTCGGGCCGGCTTGCTGCGCGGCTCCTCTTCCTTCTTCGGCTTGACCGGGATCTCGTCGGCCAGCGCATCGAGCTTCAGGCCCTTCTCGCCGCTCTCCTTGGTCTCGACGGTGACGCGCACCGTGCCGCCCTTCTTCAGGCGGCCAAACAGCACCTCGTCGGCCAGCGGCTTCTTGATGTGCTCCTGGATGACGCGGGCCAGCGGCCGCGCGCCCATGCGCTCGTCGTAACCCTTGTCGGCCAGCCAGGCGATCGCCTCCGGCGCAAGGTCGAAGGTGACGCCGCGGTCGGAAAGCTGGGCCTCAAGCTGCATCACGAACTTCTGCACGACCTGATGGATCACCGGCACCGGCAGCGAGCCGAACGGGATGATCGCGTCGAGGCGGTTGCGGAACTCCGGCGTGAACAGCCGGTTGATCGCCTCCACGTCGTCGCCCTCGCGCTTGGTCGACCCGAAACCGATCGCCGCGCGCTGCGCGTCCGACGCGCCCGCATTGGTGGTCATGATCAGGATGACGTTGCGGAAGTCGATCGACTTGCCGTTGTGATCGGTCAGCTTGCCGTGGTCCATGACCTGCAACAGGATGTTGAACAGGTCCGGATGCGCCTTCTCGACCTCGTCGAGCAGCAGCACGCAATGCGGATGCTGGTCGACGCCGTCGGTCAGCAAGCCACCCTGGTCGAAGCCGACATAGCCGGGAGGCGCGCCGATCAGGCGGCTGACAGTGTGGCGCTCCATATATTCCGACATGTCGAAGCGCAGCAGTTCGACGCCGAGCGACGAAGCGAGCTGCTTCGCCACCTCGGTCTTGCCGACGCCGGTCGGACCCGAGAACAGGTAGCAGCCGATCGGCTTCTCCGGTTCGCGCAGGCCGGCCCGTGCCAGCTTGATCGCCGAAGACAGCGCCGAGATGGCCGTGTCCTGGCCGTAGACGACGCGGCGCAGTTCGGCGTCGAGCGTCTGGAGGACCTGCTCGTCATCGGCCGATACGGTCTTGGGCGGGATACGCGCCATCGTGGCGACGGTTGCCTCGATCTCCTTGATGGTGATCGTCTTCTTGCGCTTGGCCTCCGGCAACAGCATCTGCGAGGCGCCGGTCTCGTCGATCACGTCGATCGCCTTGTCCGGCAGTTTTCTGTCGTTGATGTAACGCGCCGAAAGTTCCACCGCCGCCTTGATGGCCTCGTTGGTGAACTTCACCTGGTGGAAGTCCTCATAATAGGGTTTCAGCCCTTTCATGATCTCGATCGTGTCCTCGATCGTCGGCTCCTTCACGTCGATCTTCTGGAAGCGCCGCACCAGCGCGCGGTCCTTCTCGAAGAACTGGCGGAATTCCTTATAGGTGGTCGAACCGATGCAGCGGATGGCACCCGACGACAGGGCCGGCTTCAAGAGGTTGGACGCATCCATCGCGCCGCCGGACGTGGCGCCGGCGCCGATGACGGTATGAATCTCGTCGATGAACAGGATGGCGCCCGGAAACTCCTCCAGTTCCTTGACCACCTGCTTCAGGCGCTCCTCGAAGTCGCCGCGGTAGCGGGTTCCGGCGAGCAGCGTGCCCATGTCGAGCGCGAAGATGGTGGCGCCCGCCAGCACCTTCGGCACGTCGCCCTCGACGATGCGCTTGGCGAGGCCTTCGGCGATCGCCGTCTTGCCGACGCCGGGATCGCCGACGTAGAGCGGGTTATTCTTGGAGCGGCGGCAGAGTATCTGGATGGTGCGGTTGATCTCGTCGCTGCGGCCGATCAGAGGGTCGATCTTGCCCGACTTGGCCTTCTTATTCAGATCGACACAGTACGCGGTCAGCGCGTCCTGCTGCTTCTTCTTGCCGTTGCCGGTCTCCTCGGCCTCGCCGCTGCCCTGCGCGCCGTTCTGTTCTTCCTCGGCGCCGCGCGGCGTGCGGCTCTCGCCGGCGCCTGGACGCTTGGCGATCCCGTGGCTGATGTAGTTGACCGCGTCGTAGCGGGTCATCTGCTGTTCCTGCAGGAAATAGGCGGCGTGGCTCTCGCGCTCGGCAAAGATAGCGACGAGCACATTGGCGCCCGACACCTCGTCGCGGCCGGAGGACTGGACGTGGATGACGGCGCGCTGGATGACGCGCTGGAAGCCAGCGGTCGGCTTGGAATCCTCGTCGTAGCCGGTGACGAGGTTGTCGAGTTCGGTGTCGATGTAGTTCAGCACCGTGCGGCGCAGTTCGTCGAGATCGACGTTGCAAGCGCGCATGACGGCGCCTGCCTCGGAATCATCGATCAGCGCCAGCAGCAGATGCTCCAGCGTCGCATATTCATGATGGCGCTCATTGGCGAAAGTGAGGGCCTGATGAAGGGCTTTTTCAAGCCCCGGGGAGAAAGCCGGCATGTTACCTCACTTCTTTTCCATCACGCATTGCAGCGGATGTTGATTCTGTCGGGCGAAATCCATGACCTGGGCCACTTTGGTCTCGGCCACTTCGAATGTATAGACGCCGCATTCGCCCACCCCGTGATTGTGGACGTGGAGCATGATGCGCGTGGCGCTTTCCCGATCTTTCTGGAAAAACCGCTCCAGAATGTGGATCACGAACTCCATCGGCGTGTAGTCATCGTTGAGGATAAGGACGCGATAGAGGCTGGGTTTCTTGGTCTTCGGTTTGGTGCGCGTGATCACTGCCGTGCCCCGGCCCGGTCCACGCCCGTCCTGGTCACCGCCTTGCATTTTTGCCACTCGCCGCGCCGTGGCTTCCCCGCCTTGTCTCACAGGTCCTTTCCTTCCGCGGGTGTTTCTCCCGCCCGTCACATGTAGGTCGCTGCGTCGTGATTTTAAGCCCTTCTATTGGGGTGACAATATGGTTGAGTCATCAGTCGGCCCGTTCACCGACGATTGATGCCTCGGCGGGCAACAAAAAACCCGGCCGCGAAGCGCGACCGGGTCTGCCGGCGAACCGGCGATGGGCAATGATGACTGGCGGTAAGTCGTCACTTGGCCTTGGCGACGAGCGATTCGAACGGCTTGTAGGCTTCCTTCGCCATGTCGGCATAGAGGCCGGAAAGCTTGCTCTGTTCGGCGACGAAGCCCTCATAGGCCTTCTTGGCATAGTCAGCCTGGATTTCGACCGCGCTCTCCAGCGACTTGGCCGAGAACAGCTTCTCGAACGTCGCGGCGCCGGTCTCATAGGACTTCTTGGTGTAGTCGGTGGCCTCGGTGACGATCGCCTGGGCCGCCTTGGAAACCGAGGCAAAGCTCTTCAGGCCGTTATCGACGAACTCCTTGCCGTATACGCCGGCATCTTCAAACATCGGGGTCATGACAGTCCTCGTGCGGGGGAACAAGCGGAGCATTTATATGCGCCGCATGATTATTTATTGTGCAATGCACAAATTGTCAAGGGAAGCTTGCCACGTAAGGCTTTGAGCGCGCCCAGACCGCTCAACTTTGAATCATTCTGGCCTAAAGCCCGAGCGAATTCCTGAACGATCTGGTTACCATAAACGGATTGGTAACGCGCCCGGCCTATTCTCACCGTTCGAGGCAGGAACCTTTGCCGCCTCCCGGGTGCAACGACAAATCTCAAAGGGTGTTAACAGTGCGTCAGGCGACTGCTATCCGTTTTTTCAAAGCCTTGTGCTCTCCGGCAACGATCGCAGCCGGCCTTCTCGCGGCCGCCGTCGGTCTGACGCCCGTCGCCGCCTCGGCGGCAGACTCGCGTTATGCCGCGATCGTGATCGACGCCAACACCGGCAAGACGCTGTTTTCGGCCAACGCCAATTCGCGGCGCTATCCCGCCTCGCTGACCAAGATGATGACGCTCTACCTCACCTTCGAGGCGATGAAGCGCGGCAAGATCAAGAAGTCGACGCCCGTCACGTTCTCAGCGCAGGCCGCCGCCCAGCCGCCGACCAAGCTCGGCGTGAAGGCTGGCAAGTCCGTCACGGTGGAGACCGCGATCTATTCGCTGGTCACCCGCTCGGCCAATGATTCGGCGGAGGCGCTGGCCGAACTGATCGGCGGCTCGGAAGCCGGTTTCGCCCGCATGATGACGTCGAAGGCCCGCGCGCTTGGCATGGAAGGCACGATCTTCCGCAATCCGCACGGCCTGCCCAATACGGGCCAGTTCACCACCGCGCATGACATGGCGACGCTGGGTATCGCGCTGCGCGAACATTTTCCGCAGTATTATTCCTATTTCTCCGTCCGTTCCTTCACCTATGGCAGGCAGCGCATTGCCAACCACAATCGGCTGCTCGGCAAGATCAAGGGCGTCGACGGCATCAAGACGGGTTATACGCGTGCGTCCGGCTTCAACCTGGTCTCGTCGGTTTCCGATGGCAATCGCCGCATCGTCGCCGTGGTCATGGGCGGCCAGAGCGCAAGCAGCCGCGACGTCCAGATGGCCGGACTGATCGAGAAATATCTGCCAAAGGCGAGCGGCCGCAAGGGTGGCCCGCTGGTGGCGAAGGCCGACGGCGGCACGGTCATGGACATTGCCAAGGCAATGCTGCCTAGGAAGAAGGATCAGGCACCCGAGGCCGCCCCTGGAGACGACCAGGACCAGGAAGTCGCCGCCTTCGTCGAGCGCACGGAAGAAGCCCGTCCCGCCGCCAAGGCCGTTGCGAAGGTTGCCGCCGAAGCGCCGGCCAAGGCGAAGGAGACCACGACCACGGCTGTGCTGGAAGAAGCCTACGCGGCCCCGGAGCCACGTCCGTCCGTCGACGTCGACGCTGTAAAGACCGCCTCGGTCGAGCCGTCGGGCTGGGTGATCCAGGTGGCGTCGTCGCCGAGCAAGGCGGAAGCCACCAAGGCGCTGGAAGCCGCCACCCGCAAGGCGCCGCAGGTGCTGGCGTCAGCGTCGGGCTACACCGTGCCGTTCGACAAGGACGGCGTCACCTATCATCGCGTCCGCTTCGCCGGCTTTGATACCAAGGCCGCGGCCTGGAAGGCCTGCAGCCAACTCAAGAAAAAAGACGTAGGCTGCTACGCGGTCCAGAACTGACGCGGATTGAGGTGGGGCTGGCCCGCAATTCCAGCTTCGTCCGACCGAGCGTTCCGCCTGAATTCAGAAACTCGTGCCTGTTCCGAACTTGTACGGTGTATCGGGAGTGTCAGTGGTGATTGGCGAGAAGGACATCCTTGGCTTCGTTGATGCGCGCCGCGAGGAACGATGTCCCCCCGAGGTCGGGGTGCAGGCGCTGCATCAGGCGGCGATGCGCCTTGCGGATATCCGCCGGGGAGGCCCCCGCTTCAAGACCAAGGATCTTGTAGGCCTCCTGCTTAGTCATGGCGCCCGCACCTGGCGCAACTCGCTCCCCGTCGCCACTCTGCGCCTTCGCGTGTTCGCGCCAGACGGGAAACCGGCTATCAAGATACGTCTCAAGTAGCTGCCGGCTCTCCCAGTCCTCCTTGAGGTCGTCATAGAGTTCTCGCAACTCCTTGAGCGACATGGTGCCGAGCATGCGCTGCTCGTGGCGCCCGGCCAGCACCAGCCCTTCCAGCGCACCCGTATCGTGGTCGAGTTCCATCTCAAGGGCGGCCGTGCGCACGCTGGAACGCTTGCCTGCCGTCTTTGGCCGTGCCGGCGCGGCCATGCGCGAGGCACCGTACCAGGCCAGCGCCATCGAGAACATCAGGCCGCCCAACCCTGCCCTGCCGACCAGCAACAGCACCAGACCCAACAACCCAAGCACCCATGGCCCGGCCGAGCGCAGCGTGCGCGCCAGCTTGACCGCATCCGCCTTCAGGAATGCCGTGACCACCAGAAGGATGGCGAGCAGCACGACGAGGCCGCCGATCGCGTAGGTCATCGGGCGCCGCCACGCATGTGTTCGATCAGCAATCGGTCCTCCGGCAAGTTGCGCGCCTCCAGCGCCCTCACCCCTCCGGTCGCGAAGACTGCCACCGAAGCCAGCAGTTTCGCAAGCGTGGCGGCGGCGGCCCGGTCGAAACGGAACCATGCGCCCTTCGACAGACGGGCGATCTCGCGAAACGCGCTCTCCGCCCGGGCATCCCTGCCTTCCTGGAAGACGAAGACCGGAACGCCGTGCAGGCCGAGCTTGCCCGCCTGCTCGGCCAGGGCGCTGATCTCCTCCTCGAAGGCGTCGCCGATATAGACCAGCGCATCGACCTTCTGGCGCGCCGTTTCCTTCAGCGTATGGGAAAGGATCTTTTTGATCTGCGTATTGCCGGCGCGGCAGTCGATACGGGTCATCAGGTCCTTCAGCGTAGCCGTATCGCGCACGAAGGCCGAGGAACGGCATTCGGCGAAGCCGCGGAAATAGGCGAGTTGCACGGCCAGGCTGCCTGCCTTGCCAACGGCGTCGAACATCTCGCCCTGCAGATGGCAGGCGAGATCCCAGGTCGGCTGCCGGCTCATCGTGGCATCAAGCGCCAGGATCAGCCGGCCGCTGGCCGGACCTTTCGTTGCGGCGACGGTTCTCGCCAGCCGCACGAAATCGTCGATTTCATGCGAACCGGAAATATCGAGCGACTTGCCAGAGCCGGTGCTGTCCTTGCCCATATGGACAAAATGTGTCGGCGGGACGCGGCTTGCAAGGCCGACGAAGGTCAGCAGCATGCTGAGCGATTGTGAATCGCCCACCGCCCGCTAAGGTCGCACGATGATCGGCAGGCTGAAAGACTGGGCACGCGTTATCAAGCGCGATGCGCATGCGATCTATCTCGCCGCCCGCGACCCTCGCACGCCTTGGTATGCGAAGGCGCTGGCCCTAGCTGTCGCGGGATACGCGCTGTCGCCGATCGACCTGATTCCCGATTTCATTCCGGTGCTCGGCTATCTCGACGACCTGATCATCCTGCCTCTCGGCATCGTGGCCGTCGTCAAACTGATTCCGCCCGAAGTGATGGCCGAACATCGGGCCGCTACCACGCTCGCGGCCGAACGCCCCGTGAGCCGAACCGCCGTGGCGGCGATCTTCTTTCTATGGGCGGCTGGCATCATGCTCGCGGCATGGCTCGGCTATCGCCATTTCGCCGGCTGACCTTTGGGCAGAGGCCGTAACGTCCGGCGACGAAAACCGGTCCGGCCCGCAAAGTTGCGGTCGCCGACAAGCGGGTGGTAGATTCGGGAATCGCCGTGATGCCATGCGACGCGGCGGGCGGGAGATGGAATGAGAGGTTTGCGGATCGGGTTCGGCGGCATCGCCTTGCTGGCGGGTCTGGCCGTGCTCGTGCTCACCTCCGCCGAACCGGTCGGTGCGAGCACGCGGCTCTGCCGGCAGCTCGAGGCCGAACTGGTCAGCGCCGGCAATGGCGGGGGCGGCGTCCGCGCCCGCAAATTTGACGAAGCGATAACAATGCAGCGCGAGCAGATGGCGATTGCGCGCGCACAGGCAAAGGACGCCGGCTGCGGCTTCGCGCTGCTTGGCCGCAGCGTGCGGCAATGCGCAGCGCTGAACGCCACGATCGATCGCATGGGGCGCAACCTCGACACGCTGCAGCAGCAGCGCAGCCAGATGGGTGGCGGCGGCGGAAAACGCTCGCGCGCCAAGGTTCTGGCCGCGCTGGAGGCGAACGGCTGCCGCGACGACGCCGTGGCAGAGCACCCGAGAATCGGGGAACCGCGCGAGGCGTTGGCCGATCCCGTTGATGAAGGGCACACCAGAACACCGCTGGAACTCATGCTTGAGGAAGGCGGACTGGAGGAAGAACAGCCTGCCGATGCACCGAGAGCGCTGATGGGCGAAAGCTACCAGACCATGTGCGTGCGCACCTGCGACGGCTATTTCTTCCCGATCTCCTATGCCTCGACGGTTAGCGATTTCGACCGCGACCAGAAGAATTGCGAGACTTCCTGCCCCGGCACGGAGATGCAGGTGTTCTTCGGCCCGAGCGGCATCGACGAGCCGGCAGACATGGTTTCGACGGAAACCGGCAGGTTTTACACCGAGCTGCCGACCGCCTTCCTGCACCAGCGAACCGATGTGCCGCAACCGGTCGGGTGCGCCTGCAATCCGAAGAAGGATTTCAAGGTGATCGCCGGCACGCCGCCGCCGCAAGTCATGAGCCGTCCAGTGGAGACTGTGGTCCCCGAGGAAGGTGCGGTGGAAGGCGGGGACGCGGAAAGCACCGCGTTGCCGACGCCTGCGCCAAAACCGGACGTGAACGCAGCACCGGATGTTGCCGCGACACCGCCCGGCGAAAATGTGCCGCCGTTTCAGATACAGCCGCCCGCCGCGACGCCGGAATCCAGCATCGTCGCCATTCCGCTGCCGCAGCCGGCTGCACCGAAAGACCCTGCGCCCGCCGTGACGACGCCGACCGATGCCACCAAGGACAAACCCGCCAAGCCGGAGAAGCCGGTCGAGCGGAAAGTCAGGGTCGTCGGGCCAGCGTTCCTTCCCGACCCAGAAGCGGCAACAGCTCCGCAAGTTCCGGACCCGACGCCAGCCCCGTGAGCGCCAGCCTGAGCGGCATATAGAGTACCTTGCCCTTGCGTTTGGTCTCCTGGAAGACGGCCCTCGTCCAGGTCTTCCAGGTCGTTCCGTCCCACGGTTCTTCCGGTAACAGATCGAAGGCGGCGCGCAGGAAATCGCGGTCCTCGTCCGAAAACTCTGGCGCCGCCGCCGGTCCGTCGCGCAGCATGCGCCACCACGGCAGCGCGTCAGCCACCGTGTCGATATTGCCGCGCACCACCTGCCAGAAGGCTTCCGCCTTGTCACCGGAAACACCCAGCACCGCCAGCCGGTCGCGCGCCTCGGCGAACGGCATCTGCTGCAGCAGCGTGCGGTTCAATGCGACGAGGTCGGCCGGGTCGAATTTCGCCGCCGACTTCGACGCCGTATCCGGCTCGAAGCGTTCGGCGAGTTCCGTCATGGTCGGCACCGCGGAAATGTTCTCCGAGGTGCCGGTCAGCACGGCCAGCGAGGCCACCGCCATCGGCTCGATGCCCTGTTCGCGCAGGCTGCCGATCGACAGCGCGCCAGTGCGTTTCGACAGGCCCTCGCCGGTGGTGGTGGTGAGGAGGTTGTGGTGGCCGAACTGCGGCGGCTCGGCGCCGAGGGCGCGGAACAGCGCGATCTGCACGCCGGTGTTGGTGACATGGTCGTCGCCACGGATGACGTGGGTGATACCCATCTCGATGTCGTCGACGACCGAGGGGAGCGTGTAGAGATAGGTGCCGTCCTCGCGCACCAGCACGGGATCGGAAAGTGAGGCAAGGTCGACGGTCTCCTCGCCGCGCACCACATCAGTCCAGGAGATTTCGGTGCGCACCGTCTTTTCCGGGTCGCCGTCTTCGTAATTGGGCAGCAGGAATCGCCAATGCGCCTTGCGGCCCTCCGCTTCGAAGGCCGCCATCTCGGCCGACGTCAGCGCCAGCGCCTCGCGGCCATAGACCGGCGGCAGCTTCCGCGACAGCCGCACTTTCCGGCGCAGCTCCAGCTCCTCCGCCGTCTCGTAGCAGGGATAGAGCAGGCCCGCCGCCTTCAGCCGCTCGACAGCCTCGTCGTAATGTTCGAAGCGGCGCGACTGGTAGTCGGTGGCGTCGGGATAGATGCCCAGCCAGTGCAGGTCGTAGAGGATCGCGTTGGCGTATTCCTGTTTGGAACGGGCAACGTCAGTGTCATCGAAGCGCTGGACGAAGCGTCCCTTGTGCTTCAACGCGAACAGCCAGTTGAACAGCGCCGTGCGAGCGTTGCCGATATGGATGTTTCCCGTCGGCGACGGGGCGAAACGAACGGTAACGGTCATGGCGGCGGGTTAACGGAAGAAACGGGCCATTTCAAGTTCCGCGTCGGAAGCCCGGGCCGGAATGGCCTCTATCCACTGGATCAAGAGCAATTCCGGACTGAGATATCGCCAACACGCGCCTCGCGTTGCACGCAACGCGCCGCCACGCTACATCCGCTGGCATGAGCACCGACATACTGCGCATCGCCGTCGCCCAGTTGAACCCGATCGTTGGCGACGTCGCCGGCAATCTCGCCAAGGCCCGCGAGGCGCGAGCCGACGCCGCCCGCCAGGGCGCGGACCTCGTGCTCTACACGGAACTTTTTCTGGCCGGCTATCCGCCCGAGGATCTGGTGCTGAAGCCGGCCTTCCTGGCGGCCTGCGAAAAGGCCGCCGAGGATTTCGCCGCTGACACTGCCGATGGCGGCCCGGGCGTCATCATCGGCACGCCGCTGAAGCGCAAGAGCGGCACCCACAACTCGATCATCGTTGCCGACGGCGGCAAGATTATCGCCGAGCGCTTCAAGCTCGACCTGCCGAATTATGGCGAGTTCGACGAGAAGCGCGTGTTCCAGGCGGGTCCGCATATGCCCGGGCCGGTGAATTTCCGTGGCGTGCGCCTCGGCATCCCGATCTGCGAGGACATCTGGGGCGATCTCGGCGTCTGCGAGACGCTGGCCGAATCGGGCGCCGAAATCCTGCTGGTGCCCAACGGCTCGCCCTATTACCGCGCGAAGATCGACGTGCGCCAGCAGGTCGTCGTCAAGCAGGTGGTCGAGACCGGCCTGCCGATGCTCTACGCCAACCAGTTGGGCGGGCAGGACGAGCTGATCTTCGACGGCGCTTCCTTCGCCATCAACGCCGACCATTCGCTGGCCTTCCAGATGAGCCAGTTCGAGGAATTCGTCGCCGTCTCCACCTGGAAGCGGCGCGCGGCGGAAGGCTCGAACCACGGCGTCTGGGCCTGCGTCGACGGGCCGATGTCGAAAATCCCGGAAAAACAGGAGGCGGATTACCGCGCCTGCATGCTGGGGCTGCGCGACTACGTCAACAAGAACGGCTTCAAGAACGTCGTGCTCGGCCTGTCGGGCGGCATCGATTCGGCGATCTGCGCGGCTCTCGCGGTCGATGCGCTCGGCGAGGAACGCGTGCGCTGCGTGATGATGCCCTATCGCTACACGTCGAAGGATTCGCTGAAAGATGCCGAGGACTGCGCGCGGGCGCTCGGCTGCCGCTACGACATCGTGCCTATCTTCGAGCCGGTCGAAGGCTTTTTGCACGCGCTGACGCAGCTTTTCGAAGGCACCAAGGAAGGCATCACCGAGGAAAACCTTCAGAGCCGTGCGCGCGGCACCATCCTGATGGCGATCTCCAACAAGTTCGGCTCGATGGTGGTGACCACCGGCAACAAGAGCGAAATGTCGGTGGGCTACGCCACGCTATATGGCGACATGAATGGCGGCTTCAACCCGATCAAGGACCTCTACAAGATGCAAGTCTACGCGCTGTCGGCGTGGCGCAACGGCCATGTGCCGCCCGGCGCGCTGGGGCCGTCGGGGCAGGTCATCCCGCAGAACATCATCGACAAGGCGCCTTCGGCGGAGCTGCGCGAGAACCAGACCGACCAGGATTCGCTGCCGCCCTACCCCGTGCTCGACGACATTCTGGAATGCCTGGTCGAGAACGAGATGGGCGTCGAGGAGATTGTTGCACGCGGGCACGACCGCGCCACCGTGACGCGCGTCGAACACCTGCTCTACATCGCCGAATACAAGCGCCGGCAGGCCGCCCCCGGCGTGAAGATTACCAGGAAGAATTTCGGCCGCGACCGGCGCTACCCGATCACCAACAAGTTCCGGGACCGGGGCTAGCGTCTTGGCGTCACCGCCTCGCCTTGGTCCCGCGCAAGAAGATCAGCGCGACGCCCTCGCGGAGCCAGCCTGTTATGACGGCCAGCGCACTTGGCCCGGCGCGGCCCGACGCCAGCTTTTGGCCAAGGGCGTCGAGGTCGCGGATGCGGGTGACATGCTCGGCGCAGCCGCAGCCTTCGCCGAGACCGACCTTCTCGTAGTAAAAACGCTCGAAGCTGTCCTTGCGCATGGGCGCCCATCCGTTTCACCGCCCGCACAGCCTATCACGGGGCGGCCCGGCAATCATAACACGGACCATCATGAGCGGTTTTGAGATCAGCTTCGACCCGTCGCGGCTTGATTTCCAGGCGACATCCGACCTGCTGAAAGCCACCTACTGGGGCAGCCAGCGTACCGACGAGATCAATCGGCGCGCATTCGCCAATTCAATCTGCGCCATCGCACTAATCGACGGAAAGCAGGCCGGTTTCGCCCGCGCCTCAGGCGACCGGGCGGTTTTTGCGCGCATCTCCGACGTGATCGTCTGGCCGGAGCATCGCGGCAAGGGCATCGGCAAGGCGCTGGTGCAGGCGTTGCTCGACCATCCAGAGCTTGGGTCGGTTTCCGCCTGGATGCTCAACACCTCCGATGCGCACGAGCTCTACGCGCGCTTCGGCTTCCGGCCGGTGACCAACGGCAACGAGATGCGGCTGGACCGATGATCGTACGTGTCGCGCGGAAGCACGCAGCACCGCGCGAGGCGAGCAGCGGGCCGGCAAGGGACCCGAAGAATGGCTGCGCCGATGTTCGTACCGACAGAGGTCATCCGCCGGCAGCTTACAGCCGGATAATTCCTGCAAACCAATATTTGATTTTCCACGGACTGAGGCAAAGCAAGATGCCGTAGAACTAATCCTGAAATTAATACTCAAAATAAAAACCATAAGTTGCATACGTCAAAGATAGAAATAATACGATAAGACTTCTCGCAATACGTTATTTGTGGTAATATTCGGTTACGCAAGCGATTTTCAGGCTTGCGAGAGGGGAACGCGCGTCTTTATGCGAGATTTCCTCTGACAGTGGCCATTTTTGGCCCTCAGAGCCGGTCGTAAACCGGTCGCCATATTCAAACGCATGGCAGCTACAGCGGGCAGAAAGTCCCGCCGCGGCAACGATTCCGTTCGGCTGAGCCTCGCTGATGCGCTGCACCAGTTCAAGGAGGTTTTGATGGCTATTATCAATGGCGACAATTTCGCCAACATTCTGTTCGGCACCAATTTGGCCGACACTATCAGTGGCTTGGGCGGCGACGATGTCATCGTCGCGCTTGACGGCGATGATATCCTCAATGGCGGGCTCGGCGCCGACGTCATGATTGGCGGCCTCGGCAACGACCTCTATATCGTCGACAATGCCGGCGACAGGGTCGCGGAGAATAAGAACGAGGGTATTGACCGGGTCGAAAGTTCCATCAGCTTCAGCCTTAGCGCCGATGGCCGCTTCGACGTGGAGAACCTCACGCTGACCGGCACCGCGATCGTCGGCATCGGCAACGCCCTGAACAATATCATCATCGGCAATGCGTCGAACAACACGCTGAGCGGGCTCGCCGGAAATGACAGCCTCTTCGGCCTGGGCGGCAACGACAACCTGTTTGGCGGCGACGGCAACGACTTCCTCAATGGCGGGGTTGGCGGCGACAAGATGAACGGCGGCGCCGGCAACGACACCTATGTCTTCGACAATGTTGGCGACGAACTCACCGAACTGGCCGGCGGCGGTATCGACACCGTCCAGAGCTCCATCAGCCTGAGCCTGAGTGACCCGGATCGACTACAGGTCGAGAACCTCACCCTGACTGGTGCGGCTATCGTCGGCATCGGCAACGCCCTCAACAACGTCATCGTCGGCAATGCCTTGAACAACACGCTCAGCGGGCTCGCCGGCAACGACAGCCTCTTCGGCCTGGGCGGCAACGACGTCCTCAACGGCGGAATCGGCGCCGACAAGATGAATGGCGGCGCTGGAAACGACACCTATGTCTTCGACAATGTGGGCGACGAGCTCACCGAACTGGCTGGCGGCGGCACCGACACCGTCCAGAGTTCCATCAGCCTGAGCCTGAGCGACCCGGATCGGTTGCAGGTCGAGAACCTCACCTTGACGGGAGGCGCGACCGTCGGCATCGGCAACGCCCTCAACAACGTCATCAACGGCAACGCCTTGAACAACACGCTGAGCGGGCTTGCCGGCAACGACAGCCTCTCCGGCCTGGGCGGCAACGACAGTCTGTTCGGCGGCGACGGCAACGACTTCCTCAATGGCGGGGTCGGCGCCGACACGATGAACGGCGGCGCCGGAAACGACACCTATGTCTTCGACAATGTGGGCGACGAGCTTACCGAACTGGCCGGCGGCGGCATCGACACCGTCCAGAGCTCCATCAGCCTGAGCCTGAGCGATCCGGATCGGCTGCAGGTCGAGAACCTGACCCTGACCGGCGGCGCGACCATCGGCATTGGCAACGCCCTCAGCAACGTCATCGTCGGCAACGCTTTGAACAACACGTTGAGCGGGCTCGCCGGCAGCGATCGCCTCTTCGGGCAGGGTGGCAACGACAGTCTGTTCGGCGGTGACGGCAACGACTTCCTCAGCGGCGGCACCGGAAACGACTCGATCTCGACTGGGGCCGGCTTCGACACCGTGCGGTTCGACACACCGCTGGGAGCGGGCAACATCGACAACGTGACGGACTTCCTGCCGGCGACCGATACAATCCAACTGGAAAACGCGATCTTCACCGCCCTGGCGGTGGGCGTCCTGCCGGCGGCCGCCTTCCGTATCGGTGCCTTTGCCCTGGATGCCACCGATCGGATCATCTACAATTCGGTGAACGGGGCGCTGTCCTACGATCCGGATGGCGTTTTCGGGGTGGCGCAAACCCAGTTCGCCACGCTTCCCACCGGCCTTGCGATGACCAACGTGGATTTCGTGGTCACATAACACGGCGGAACGCGCGGGGACCTTCAGCGTCCGTGCAAACCACGTCTGACAAGGGAGCCCGCGACGCGGGCTCCCTTGTCCTTCAAGCCATCCGCCGGGCAGTTTCCCGGCCTTCGATCAGGGAGCGTTGTCCGCGGCGCGGTCAAGTTTCACGTTCGCCCGCCCCGCACCTCATCCACAATGCCCCACGCCTTCGCTTCGTCCGCCGTCATGAAGAAGTCGCGGTCGAGGGTGCGCTCGACCTCCTCGACCGTGCGGCCGCAGTGTTTTGCGTAGAGGCTGGTCATGTGGCGCTTCACCTTGATGATATCGGCCGCGTGGCGCTCGATGTCCGAGGCCTGGCCCTGAAAGCCGCCGAGCGGCTGGTGCACCAGGATGCTGGCGTTGGGCAGCGCGACGCGGCGGCCGGGCTCGCCCGCCATCAGCAGGAACGAACCCATCGAGCGCGCGGTGCCCATGCACAGCGTCGCTACCGGGCATTTGATGAACTGCATCGTGTCGTAGATGGCGAAGCCGCTGGTGACCACGCCGCCCGGCGAGTTGATGTAGAAGGAAATTTCCTTCTTCGGATCCTCGGCCTCGAGGAACAGCATCTGCGCGCAGATCAGCGCCGACGAATTGTCGTCGACGACGCCGTTGAGAAAAATTATCCGCTCGCGCAGCAGCCGTGAAAAAATGTCGAACGAACGCTCACCGCGCGGCGACTGTTCGACGACCATGGGGACGAGTTGCATCGTGGCGCTCATGGCGCGATCCTCCTGTCAGGATTTTGAATTGAGTTGGTGGTTGCCGGGGTTCAGGTCAGGTTGACCTGAACCCCGACAGCATCAAGCGGCCAGCGTCATCGGCGTGTTGCCGTTGGCTGCCGTCAGGGGCATCGCCGGCGCCCGGTGCGTCAGCCGAAACCAGGTGTTTTGCGGCCCGCGTGGCGCGATCTCGACGGTGACGAAACTGTCGCCCCGTGCATCCGGCGAGCCGTCGCGCCAGCGATAGGTCAGCCGCGAAAAAGGCTTTGCGTCGACGATCTCGAAACTGGTGGCTGGCCGACCATCCTCGTCCGCCCTCGCCGCAGGCACCGCACCCAGCCAATCGGCGGCGAGTTCGGGAACGGACAGCGCCCGCCAAACCCGCTCGGCCGGCGCATCGAGGCCGCATTCGACGATGACCTCGCCATTTTCCCCGACGCTGCTTGTCGTCATTGGTCCATCTCCTTGAGCAGGTCCTTCAGCCGGTCGACGCGGGCCGGCCAGAAGGCGCGGTGGCGTTCGATCCAGCCCAGCAGCGGCTCCAGGCCCTCTGGCTCGACGCTGTAGTTCACATGCCGCCCTTCGCGCCGTTCGCGGATCAGGCCGGCGCTGCGCAGCACCGCCAGATGCTGCGAGATCGCCGGCTGCGACACGCCAAAGCCTTCGCGCAGTTCGGTCGCGTTCTTCTCTCCCGCCGCCAGCCGCTCGAACACGGCCCGGCGGGTCGGATCGGAAAGCGCGCGAAACACATCCGTCTCGTTCATGCCAAACAGATAAGCATGTACTTATCTCATTGACAAGAGGCCGCCCGCGAGACTGTCGATTGGTCCAGACGAAATCGCTCCTAGGATCGGGCGGCCGGGCAGCCTATCAGGGCAAGAGACCCTTATCCGGCAAAGTCATGGTTTTCCTCGCCTTCCTCCGCGACAATGCGCGCTGGCTCGCCGGCGGGTTTTTGCTCACCTTCTTCTCGACTGTCGGGCAGACCACCTTCATCTCGCTGTCGTCCGGCGACATCCGCGCCGAGTATGGCCTGTCGCATGGCGAGTTCGGCACGATCTACATGGTGGCGACGCTGGCCAGTGCGCTGACCTTGCCCAGGCTTGGAACCATCGTCGACCGCTACAGCGTAAAACAGGTGACGCTGTTCGTCGTGCCGATGCTGGCGCTGGCGGCGGTCATGATGGCGTTTTCTCATCATGTGGCGGTGCTGCTGGTCACTATCTACCTGCTGCGCCTGTTCGGCCAGGGCATGATGGTCCACAACGCCTATACGGCAATCGCCCGCTGGTTCGCCGCGCAGCGTGGCCGGGCGCTGTCGATCATCATCATCGGCCACAATGCCGGCGACGCCGGATTCCCGCTGGCCTTCGTGGCGCTTGCCGCGACGATCGGCTGGCGCAATGGCTGGCTGGTGGCCGCGGCACTGCTGCTCTTGGTGGCGCTGCCGGCGGCGGTCGCGCTGGTCGCCGTCAACCGCACGCCCCGCAGCACCGATCCCGTGCCGCACATCGTCGACGCACGCGACTGGACGCGCGGCGAGGTGATCCGCGACCCGGTCTTCTACATGACGCTGCTCGGTGTCGCCGCGCCGAGCTTCATCGTGACCACGGTGTTCTTCCATCAGGTCTACCTGGTCGAACTGCGCGGCTGGTCGCTTGGCGTCTTCGCCTCGGCCTTCGTCCTGATGGCGGCCATCAACACCGGCTTCACGCTGGTTTCCGGCCAGTTGATCGACCGCTATTCCGGCGTAAGGCTGCTACCCTTCGTGCTGCTGCCGCTCGGTCTCGCCTGCTTCGTGCTCGGCGGGGTCGAGGCGCAATGGAGCGCCTTCGCCTTCATGGCGCTGATCGGCGTGTCGAACGGCCTGTCGACCACCCTGTTCGGGGCGGTGTGGCCGGAGATCTACGGGTTAAAACATCTGGGCTCGATCCGCTCGCTGATCGTCTCGGCCTCGGTGCTGGCATCGGCCGCCGGGCCGGGCTTGAGCGGCGCGCTGATCGATGCCGGCGTCAGCTATCCCTTGCAGATCGTGGCGATGGGCGTCTATTGCCTGGCAACCTCGCTGGTACTGTGGCGCGCCTCGGCTGTCGCGCGCGGCAGAGCCGGACGGTAGCCGCCGGACTGTCGCCTCACTCGCCCATATATTCGGCGAGTTCCTGCGGCGTGTGGTTGGCGCCGATGGACATCGCCAAGATGCGCGAAACATGTTTTCGTGGCAGGCCGGTCTCGGATACCCAGGCGTTGATCTGGTCCTGGATTTTCTGCAAATCCTTCTTGGCGGTCGGGCTTTCGGCAATGTCGAGGCCGGCGTCACGCAGCGCCGCAGCCATGTCGGCGGAAATAATGAAGGAATCCCAGCCCACCCAGCGCAGGAAATACTGGCCGGTATTGCCGCCCAGCCGGCTGCCATGCTTGCCGAGGAAACCCATCAGCCCGACCTGATTGTCGGCCGGCCATTCGGCGAGGAATTTTCCGAAACCGCCGTGCTCGCGCGACACACGGTCGACGAAGGCGGCATTCTCCTTCACTGAGTGGATCTTCTGCGGATTGCGCACGATGCGTTTGTCCGACGCCAGTTCGTGCCAGAAATCGTCGGGCTGAAAAAGCAGCCGCTTCGGCTCGAAATGCAGGAAGGCTTCCTCGAAGCCCGGCCATTTCTGTTCGATAACGCGCCAGACGAAGCCAGCCGCGAAGACGCGCTCGGCGATCGTCGACAAGATGCGGTCGTCCGACAGCTTCGCTACATCGCGATTGTCAGGTGCGGCGCCCAAGAGCCTGTCGAGAACTGCCGCCCCGCCCTTGCGTTTTTCAGCCCTCGCGCGAATTGCCGCGAAATCCGCCATTCTGCTAATCCTCCATGACGACGCCGCGTCACGACCTATTTACAAGCCCGCTTGCCCAGCCGAATACAGCCGCCGTCCGACGGAGTGTGCCATGCAGAAATCCCTCGCCGAGATCGCCAGGCGCTGGCTGACGCGCAAACCGGAAAGCCTGAGCGAGGCGGAGAAGGGCGTGCTGCAGAGCGCCATCGACCGCCGCACGATATCGCGCGACATCAACGCCGTCCATGAGCACGGCATGTCGACCGGCGACCGCATCGCCGACACCATCGCGCGGGTCGGGGGATCCTGGAGCTTCATCATCACCTTCCTCGTTTTCCTGGCCATATGGACAATCGGCAACACCGTCCTGCTGTCGGTCAAGGCGTTCGATCCCTATCCTTTCATCTTCCTCAACCTCGTGCTCTCTATGATCGCCGCATTGCAAGCGCCGGTCATCATGATGTCGCAGAACCGCCAGGCCGAACGCGACCGCATCGACGCGTCGCACGATTATGAGGTTAACCTGAAGGCCGAGATCGAGATCATGGCGCTGCACGAGAAATTCGACGACATCAGGCACCAGGACATCCTGGCGCTGCGCGACGAGATGGCCACGCTGCGCGCCGTGCTGGAACGCATCGAGAGCCGCCTCCCCGAGACCGGCCGCCCGGCATGAGCGACACGATCCACCTTCTTATCGAGCGCTACGGGCTGATCGCCGTCTTCGCCGGCTGCCTGACCGAGGGTGAGACGGCGGCAATCCTCGGCGGCTTCTTCGCACACCAGGCGGTGTTCGTGCCGTGGCAGGCGTATCTGGCGGCGTTCCTCGGCGCCTTCGGCGGCGATACTTTTTTCTTCCTGATGGGCCGGCGTTTTGCCGGCCACGCAATCGTGCGACGGCTCATCGCCAAGCCTGGCTTCAGCCACGCTCACGACTTCCTGCATAATCATCCCAACCTGTTCATCTTCCTCAACCGCTACATCTACGGCATGCGATTGTTCGGCGGAGTAGCAGCCGGGCTTTCCGACATCCCGTTCGGCCGCTTCGTCGTCATCAATATGCTGTCGTCGCTGTTGTGGGCGGCGATCTTCTGCGGTCTCGGATATTTTTTCGGGCTTGGCGCCGAAACGCTGCTGGGCGAGACGATCCGCAAACACCACCGCCTGATCATCGCGCTTGGCATCGGCGTGGCAGTGCTGGTGTTCGGCCATTTCGCGGCAAGCTGGGTGATGCGAAGGCAGGTAAAGCGGCTCGCCTAGGTGTCATTGCTATGGAGGTTGTCCGTCCGAGGCTTGGATGCGAGGTTGCGGTTACCACACACGCGACCGCCAGCCAGGAGCCTCGGATGGACGTTCATGACAATGCCAGAACAACACCGCGCAGTCGA